>RECE01000071.1 GCA_007694165.1 Bacteroidota bacterium | reverse complement strand
CTGATTGACTTCGGGTTTGTGTTTCCATCGCTTATGGGTCCACAGCCAGCTTGAGGGGTTTTGCCTGATAAACGTTTCCAACTTTGCAACATACCGGGAGGTTATCTCTCCCGGTTTGCATTCCATAGGATTTTCCACAAGGATAGAAAGGGTGAGTTCATACATCCCTCTTTTCACCCTGTTGATTTCGGTGAAGACTACGGGATAATGATTATTGACAGCATGCTTTTCGGGGCCGTGCAAAAAGGCGGTTGGCCGGCCGAGAAATTGCTGCCATATGGCCTGGGAGACCTTAGATGGATTCTGGTCTGCAGCCATCAGGAAGACGGTGGGTGTTCCCTTTTGCCTTTCAAAACTCAGGCTCGTCTGTTTGATGGGAGCCAGCAAGGTGCCGAATTTCGAGCGGCTGTATCTTATAAAACGGTCAATAAACGTGTTTTTGATGGTTTTGTAAAATCCCAGGATCTGGTAGGGAGTCTGGAGCCCTGCCGATAAACTTCCCCATTCCCAGTTGCCGATATGGCCCGTTACAAGAATCAGGCTTTGTCCCCGGGCATGATAAGGAGCAATCAGCTCAGGATTGAGTACTTTGTGACGTTTTATGATGCTTGCCCTGCTCATGCTGAAACTTTTTATCCCCTCCAGCAATATATCGGCAAGGTTGCGGTAAATCTCCCTGATGATTTTGTCCTTTTCTCCGGGTGTAAGCGACAGGTTCGATTGCGAAAGGTTCTCTTCTACCACCGTTAATCTGTATTTTATTACCCTTCTCAACAGCCATGCAAAGAAGTCTGCCACAAAGTATAAAATCCTGAAGGGCATTATCGCTATGAGTCCTACGAAAAAAAGGAAAAACAGGTAGTTGATGAATTGGATGCTTTTTTTTATCATTTGAGTTATTTTGACAGAAGATTAAAACAGGCAAAAGGTTAATCGTTCAATGCGGCGGGTTTGTAGCCGGCTTCCTTCAGCACATGCAACAGCGCCTGTGGGGCTTCACTTATTTCAATATTTTTTTTCAATATCTTTTGTCCTTTGTAAAGATGCAGTTTACCTGCACCTGTCCCCACAAAGCCAAAATCAGCATCGGCCATTTCTCCGGGACCATTCACCACGCAGCCCATCACTGCAATTTTTAATCCCGGCCAGCCTTTGGCCACTTTTTGCACCTGCTTCAATACCGATTGAAGATCGAAGGAGGTGCGCGCGCAGGTAGGACACGAAATAAATTCTGTCTTTGTGATTCTCAATCCTGCCGACTGCAAAAAACCAAAGGCAATGCCTGTCACATCTTCCTTTATGAACGGAGCATGTATCCAGATACCCTGGATTTTCTTTTCCATCAGATAATTGCCGGCAAACATAGCAAAATGACTGATCAGCTCGTCGCTGTCGGCCGTTTGGAAACTCCTTCTGAGAATCAATGGCACCTGGTTTTGCTGTGAAAATGCAACCCATGCATCCAGATTTACCTCTTCGTTGCAGGAGTTCATGTCGGCCACAAGTCCCAGAAAGCGTTTGTCGTTCATCGCCTGGGTATGTCTTATGGGATCTTTGCAACAACCCCTGATAAAAAAGCCTGAAACATAATTCGGGATCGGGGGAATTTTCTCCGAACCCATTTCAATTAGCAAAGTAACATTCTGACCCGGAAGTTCTTTCGCTGTCTGCGGAGTCACAAGCCATTGCTTGCCAAATGAAGGCCGGGAAGCAATCGCACTGGCAGTGAAACAAAAATCTGCCATTGTATGGGCCTCGGGTAGTTTTGCAATGATACTCCCGGGGGAACTGGAATGATATTGAGCTGTTTTTTGCTCATTATGGGTTTCGGCAATGACCACAGCTTTGAGTTTTTCTTCTGTAACCAGAATTTCTTCCGAAGAGAAACAGGATTTTTTCAGCAGGTATTTTTTATCATTATCAGGCAGGGTAAAAGGAATCTGATAAACAGAAGATAGTTTGCCGGCAAAGGGAATTTCCAGTTCAGGAGCTTCCGTGAGGCTTACCCTTAGTGTGTCGCCGATACCCTTATTGAGCAGATTGCAGATGCCCAGGGCTGATTTTATCCTTCCGTTTTCTCCTTCGCCGGCTTCGGTTATCCCGATGTGCAAGGGGTAAGTCATCTGGTTTTCGAGCATCAATTCCACCATTCGCTCATAAGCCTGCACCATAACAATGGGTTTGCTTGCCTTGAGCGAAATGACAAGCTGGTGAAAATCCAGTTCGCGAAATGCTTCCAGAAACTCGAGAGTTGCCTGCACCATTCCTTCGGGAGAATTTCCAAAACGGTTTATAATTGCCGGGGAAAGAGAGCCCAGGTTGGTGCCGATGCGGATAGCCGTTCCATGCTCTTTGCAGGCTTGCACCAGAGGCTTTAACCGGGTGTAGAGCTGTTCTTTCTCTCGGGCAAGATATTCCTTCGTAATATGGGTTTTGATCCGGGAGGCTCCGCCGGTATAATTGCCGGGGTTGATTCTGACCTTTTCCACATACCTTGCAGCTGTAAGGGCCACTTCTGCATTGAAATGGATGTCAGCAATCAACGGATGGCTGAAACCCGCCTTTCGTATTCCATTTTTTATTTCTTTGAGCGCTTCTGCAGCCCGAATATTGGGCGCAGCAATACGCACATAATCAGCTCCGGCTTCAATGATCCTGATGCTTTGGGCAATTGTTGCCTCAACATCAAGGGTATTGGTATTGGTCATGGATTGCAACCTGATGGGGTTTAAACCCCCAAGAGGCCTTTCTCCAATGATTACTTCATGGCTCGGGAATCTGGTGATGCGGAAAAAATCCCTCATTATCATAGTTTACACTAATTTGCCTGTCATAATTTGGGGCAAAGTTACTACAATGGGTGGTATTTTAAGAGTATTTAAACAATATAGATTGATAGTGGTTTATTGTAAATAAATCTATTTAAATTATCTTTAGTGGATTAAATACAGCTGGTAGACTATAGAATTATTCAATCAACTATTCACCAAAAACCAAAACACAATGGAGTATCATGGATTAAAAGTGGAAGTAAAAGACAAGATTGCATTGATTACCCTGTCGCGGCCTGAGGCTTTGAATGCTTTGAATTTGGAAGTAATATCATCTTTTAACCTGGCGGTGAAGGAGCTTTCTCAGAACAAAGATATCCGGGCGCTTATTATCACCGGTGCAGGCAAAGCTTTTATAGCAGGGGCAGATATCAAGGAACTTTCAAAAATGAAACCGGATGCGGCCTATACTTTTTCCCGCAAAGGTCAGCAGGCATTTGACCGCCTGGAACAAATGGATATTCCGGTAATAGCTGCTGTAAATGGTTTTGCCCTTGGAGGGGGCTGCGAGCTGGCCATGGCATGCGATATGAGAATTGCCTCTACCACAGCCAAGTTTGGGATGCCCGAAGTAACCCTGGGGCTTATGCCGGGGTTTGCAGGTACTCAGAGACTTACCAGGCTTGTCGGCTATTCCAATGCCATGTATCTGATGACTACTGCTGAAACGGTTACTGCAGAAGAAGCTCTCAGGCTGGGACTGGTGCAGATTGTAGTTGAGCCGCATCAGCTAATGGAAATAAGTTTTGAGGTAGCCGGCAAGATTGCTTCCAATGGCAAGTATGCCGTAAAATCGGTAAAGGAGCTGGCAAGGAAAAGCACTTATACAGCTATGGAGTTTGGAAGTGAACTTGAATCAGAAGCCTTTGCAGGTTTGTTTGACAGACCTGAGGCAGATGAAGGGATGCAGGCTTTCATGGAAAAACGCAAACCGCAGTGGAAAAGCTGATAAACAGAGAGAGAATGATTGGAAATTTCTGTTTTCCGGTTGCTCGGTCATACTCAGGTATCCGGGGAGATTTCTTTTGTATATGTTAATCAATGAATGTAGAAAAATAAAAGTGATTTAGTATGGCAATGAATTACCTGGGAAAACTGGAGAATGTTACCGTGTTGGGGGCCGCAGGAAAAATGGGACGTGGAATTTTGCTGCTTACCACCATGGAAATGCTCAACCAAAAACTGAAACCCCAAAACAAGGATCGTCAGTTTGTGCTCTATGCCTTGGATGTAAATAATAAGTCACTAGATGAAATGATGATGTATGTAAAAACCCAGGGGCTTAAGTTTGCCGAGAAAAACATAGTTTCCCTGCGAAAACAATACCAGCATAGAAAAGATCTGATAGACAATGAAGAAATCATCCGGGAGTATGTGCAGAATATCACTGATATAATCAGACCCGGAACCCGCATTGAACCTGCTTTTGACTCGCACATCATTTTTGAAGCCTTAAGCGAACGCCCCGACCTAAAGGTTGAGCTTATGCATACGATAAACCGCAGCAGCAAAGTTGTGCCATGGTTCTTTTCCAATACTTCATCCATTCCTGTTGCATGGCTTGATGAACACGCTGGTCTGGAAGGGCGAATCATGGGAGTGCATTTTTACAATCCTCCCCCGGAGCAACAGCTCGTAGAAGTCATAAAAACAGATACCACCAATCCGGAGTTATCCTACTTTGTGGCTGAGTTTGTCAAAAATACCGGGAAAGTTTCCGTGCCGGCCTATGACGTATCAGGGTTTATTGGCAACGGGTACTTTGTGCGTGATGTGCTTTTTGCCGAATCGCTTTTCAACGACCTGCAACAAAAGTTCAGCTTTTCGGAGGCCCTGTTTATGGTGAATAAAGTAAGCCGGGATTTCATGATTCGCCCAATGGGGATTTTTCAGCTCGTAGATCTTGTGGGAATAGATGTGGTGCAGTTTATCATGTCGACAATGAATTCGTATATTCCGGAAGAAAAAATTCATTCTGCATTGATTGACAGGATAATTATTATGGGAAGCCATGGCGGGCAGCTCCCTGACGGCTCACAGAATAATGGGTTCTTCAGCTATAAGAATGGTAAGATAACGGGAGTTTTTGATGCCGGTAAGAAACGATATATCAGTCTGGAGGAGGTTGCCGGTCCCGCAAATGAATACCTTGGATATTTGCCTGTATCCTGGAAACCCTGGAAGGAGATCGTTTACCATCCTCACAAGGGGAGTTTGATGAGTGTATATTTTGATGAGTTGAAGGAGAAGTCCAATCCGGGAGCTGTTATGGCAAAGGAATATCTGCAGCGCTACAGGGAAATTGGAATGGATCTGGTGAAAAACAAAGTTGCCTTCCGCTTCGATGATGTCAATGCTGTTGTTATGAAAGGCTTTCATTATGCCTATGGGCCTGTAAGCCCATACTTTTAATTCATTGGAGGTTTATCCATTTACAGAATCCAATAAAGGTAATGACTATGAAATTGAGAAGAAAGGTATTTATTACTGCGGGATACAACACTGTGTCAATGGGAACAGGCCGTAGCGAATTTCAT
>RECE01000097.1 GCA_007694165.1 Bacteroidota bacterium | reverse complement strand
TGTATGAAGAGATAACTGATATAAGCTCAGCCAAAGAAAATTAACTCCCGGTCTGTAAACCCAAGTTGCTCATTGAGTTCTTCATCACTGTCATGGGCGTAAAACAAAAAGAAAGCTTCATCTTCCAGGGGAGATCCGGGAGCAGGTAAAGAGTTGTTCATAGCCCTATAATTTAAGTTTTTAGTTCTATTAATTGTCTTGTTCCTTCTGCTAAATTTAGTAAAAAAACCTAAACGTTCGACCAATTTTTGATTTTTTATGCCAAATTAACTCCTCCTTTCGCCCAGACACACAAAAACTTCATCACATAAAAAACCTGCCACAACTCCTTCTAAGGAGAAATGTGACAGATTTACTTTTCTTTGGATTTATATCTACAATAAACTACCGCACCAGCAGTTTATGGCTATGAATTACCCCCTGCTTCCCGGCAACAATGCAGAAATAGATTCCCGGAGGCAGATGGCTCACATTGATGGTTGTAGCTCCCGATGACACTTTCTGTTGATGTACATTGCGGCTGTTCACATCCACCAGGCGGAGAGAGAACTCCCCGGAAAGAGAAGGATCAATGTCTAATGTGAAGGCTTCCCGCACCGGATTGGGATAGATTTTTACCATGTCTGGTTTCACGAAGCTTTCCACACTGGAAACATCCAGCGGTGTACCCCAGGTTTGGCCGTCTTTTTGGTAATAGACCAGCTCCCGCCGGACCAGCGATCCAAACATCGCCTCCTGCGGATAGTAGGGACCACCAAGGCCTTCGTAAAAACTATTTGTTGAGGGTACAACATCCACCATCAGAGCATGCCAACAGTCATCTTCACCCCGATAATATAAGTTATAACAATTGGTTTTCACCAGGAATTCATCTTTTATAAGATGAAAAAAACTATACATTTCCGCATCGTGAGTGTCTTCATTTCCACTTCCTGGTTCAAGGGGTAGTTTATCAAAGTCAGCATAGGGTCTTATCGTCTGGGACAGTGTATCAAGAGTAATAGCTACACTGTCCATCCATTGATAATGAATTCTTCTGGTACGGACATACGAATACATAATGGAATCGCCATCAAAATCCATTCTATCAAGATATTCAAAAATGTTTCTGGTTTCGGTGGTATGAAACTCCCCATCATACTCCCCTATCCAGGTGCCATTTTCCTGCAGCACATGCAACACATCGCCGGGCTGAAAGTCAAATACTTCAAACCAGGAAAGGTTGGTAATCCCTGTTTGTGGTTCTGACAATCCGGCCAGGGACAATTGCCGCAGCTTCATATCAGGATACCATTGTTGATGAGCCGGGAAAAAGTAAAAGTTAAGCGACTGAACCCACCCGTGGTGCTTGCTGAGTTGCACCTGCATCTCATTTACTTCCATGTCAAGTGGGTCTCCCCCGGCATCATATGCCTGGAAAGCAATGGTTTTTACTGAATCGGTTAGTTCCAGAAAATCCATCAGATCATGGGCAACTACTGTAGCCCTGATTTCCATCTCGCCGGGCACTTCATAAGCTACCCATTCTTCACCCTCAATAGCCTGGGTATTTATCGTTACCGGGGTATCGGCATGGTTGATAAATACATTTTCTCCATTCTCACGGATTTCAATTTCTTTTCCTATCCAGGATCCTTCAAAGGGAGAGGAACAATAATCACCCGTATTAAGGCTTATCCGGGAAGGATGAAGAATTGTTGTGGTTGCTTCTGATAAAGAGTCAATGCGAAGGCAGATGACATTGTCGTTTCCCATCAAAAAACAGTTTTCCTTGTCGGGATAAACCGCCTGGTAGTTTTGCCCTGTTGCCAGCAGGGAGAAAAACATAAGGCTTGCAAAGGTCAGTACATGTGAGCGCATAAGCATGTGGGTTTTGGATGATACAATAAAAGAATACAGAGAATATCTTGAAAACTATCTTCACGGTTAATCCCAAAAAACCAGGAACACATTGGCTGTTTAATATTTTTAAACAAATTATCAATGCAAATATAGTTTTTTTTTATAAATGCAACAATAATTTGTTGTCAACGATGAAATTATGAGAAAAGACCCATTAAAACAAAAAAAAGAATCCGGCCGGTTATGACAAAACTCATCCTCTTCTGAATGATTTCGAATGGAGAGCATCGAAACTTTACAAATGCTTGATTCCCGAATTCGTAAACCCATCAAAACCACTGAATACGATGCTTTTTGCAAAACGTAAAAATGCATTCAACACATTTAGTGCTTATAATTAGATAGCTCTCTGGTTGGCTTATATTAACATTTCTTGTTCGGATAAATTTATCCGAACAAGAAATGTATGTTTTTGAACAGCTTGGATTATTTAATTGGCATATATTTGCCACATGTCTAACCAAATCCATTTTTTGTCATGAAAAAAGCACTATCATTTATCGTTATTATGCTGCCGCTATTCTTGCTGGCACAGATCAATCCCAACCATCCCAATTATGATGAGATGAAGCGGAATGGTCAAATTCAACAGCAGGTTCAGGAAACTGAACTGCGCACTACACTACCTCCCGGATCTTCATTTACCGCGGACAAGTCGTCAGGCTTCTTTATAGAGCTTGATGGAACTTTCATCCAGTCTATGGCACCCAATGACGACTTGTCGGTGGGCCCCATTGACCTGGGCTTTACATTTTGCTTTTATGGTGAAGAATACACACAGGTGTACATCAACAACAACGGAAACCTTTCTTTTGAAGAGCCCTATTTTCAGTACGTTACTACTGGCTTTCCTTCGACAGATTATATTATGATTGCCCCCTTCTGGGGCGATGTTGATACCAGGGCCCAGGGGGAAACAGGTACCGGGCTGGTATGGCATAAACTTGAAGAAGGAAGATTGACTGTTATTTACGACCACGTAGGGTATTTCTCCTATCAGGTTGACAAACTAAACACCTTCCAGGTAATCATTACTGACGGTAATGATCCTTTGATTGGCGAGGGCAATAATGTTGCCTTTGCTTACAAAGAAATGGAGTGGACCACAGGTAGCGCCTCCGGTGGAGTGAATGGATTTGGTGGAAGTCCGGCAACTGTTGGAGTCAACAAAGGAGATGGTGAAAACTTTGCCCTTGTGGGTCGTTTCGATCAACCCGGCACCTGCTATGATGGACCTTTCGGCGAAAATGACTGTGTCAGCTACCTCAACTTTAAAAGGTTTGTATTCGATGCCTGCCTGGATGAAGTTATCATTACTCCCCCGGATGACGATGATGACCAACCCGCTCCCGATGTACCACTTTCAAACTGGGCACTCTATCTGGGCATGATTGCCATTTTGCTCTTTACTATTTTCAGAATCAGAAAGATTATGTAAGATTTTCACTTTCTCTGAAATTGAATAACTAAGGACTGCCTTAGGAATTTACCGAAGCTCGGGCGATAAACCAACCTTCATGATAATTCCTAAGGTGGTCTTTTTTATACCTGAATACGAAGGCAGAAGCGGTTAATGGTTTGCACCATTTCACTACATTTTCCGAACCTGACCAACCGAAAATCACCATTCATCCCCCCTATTCCCCCATTCGTCAACATAAATTTCCAAAACCTTTCCGGCTGCTTCATCTTTGCATTGTAATTCTACAACACAAAAGCAAAGTTCATGAAGCCAGTTATCATACAATTACTATTTGCAGTTTTATTTAGCAGCTCAATGGTTGCGCAAACATGGGTGCAGGGCAAAGCACAGGATACTGACGGCAACCCACTACCCGGAGTAAACATCATGATCAAAGGGAGCTTTGATGGTGCTACTACTAATGCTGAGGGCCATTACGCCTTTCGCACTTCCAAAGAGGGTGATCAAATGATGGTGGCCAGCTTTATGGGATACAAAACCCTGGAAGTTGCTGTTGTGCTGTCCAGCGATACACTCACCCAAAACCTGTTACTGGAAGCTGACTCGCGCCGGTTGCATACCGTAGTCTTTACCGCGGGCACCTTTGAAGCGGGCGATCAACGCAAAAGCGTCACCCTGCAGCCGCTGGACATAGTTACAACTCCTTCCGCAGCGGGCGATATTTATGGCATGCTCACTTCTTTGCCGGGAGCTGCCAATGTGGGCGAGGACGGCAGGTTGTTTGTTCGTGGGGGCGACGGTTATGAAAGCAAAACCTTTATCGACGGGATGATGGTGCGCAAACCCTACTCCTCCTCTGCTCCCGACCTGCCATCGCGCGGACGGTTCTCCCCTTTCCTTTTTTCAGGTACCACATTCAGCACCGGCGGCTATTCTGCCGAATATGGCCAGGCACTTTCTTCTGCATTGATTCTCAACACCAATGCATTCCCAGAGCACACACAAACAGAAATATCCATGATGGTCGTCGGCATGGGTGCTTCTCAAACTGTTAAAAAAGACAATTACTCCTTTTCTGCCGGGTTGGAGTACACCAACCTGGAGCCATATTTCAGCATTATACCCCAATCCTACACATGGAATCAGCATCCCACAAGCCTGGGAGCCACCCTTTCGGGCCATTTGAAAACATCCCATGAAGGAATCATCAAAGTATTCTCCACTTACAGCAACTCCCGCAGCGGACTGCTTTACCCTGATTTAACAGCAACACCGGGCTCCATGCAAGACATTGCACTTGCCAACAGCAACATTTACAGCCAGGTATCTTACCTGCAGGAGTTCAACAGCTGGACACTCCAGTCAGGAGTTTCATTTGGATACGATGTAGATTCCCTTGATATGAAAGGATTTTCGGTTCAGGAAACTTACTACTCCGCCCAGGCAAGATTGAGGCTCAGCCGCAAGTTCTCCGATTATGTTCATCTGAAAACCGGGGCAGAAGCTTCCTACACAGATTATTCGTTCCAATACCGCGAAAAAGGGAACGATTTTGTTTTCGATGGTGCCTTTTCTGAAATGCTCCCTGCTGTTTATGCAGAGGCAGAAAGCAGACCGTTTTCCCGTTTGGCCTTGCGCACGGGAATACGCCATGAGTACTCATCGGCCATCCACCATCACGCCACCGCATGGAGAGCTTCTGCGGCATGGCTGCTCAATGCCGACTGGCAAGCCTCGCTGGCTGCCGGTTCCTTTTATCAGACCCCTGAGGTGGACATCCTGAGATATGCTACAAGGCTGAAATTTGAAAAGGCCAATCATTACATTGCCAATATCCAGTACGAAAAAGACCGCCGCCTTTTCAGGGCCGAGTTGTACCAGAAGGATTACCACAACCTGGTTTCTTTCAGTGACGAGTATTTCTTCGACCCCACTCATTATGAAAACACCGGAGAGGGCCATGCACGGGGCGTGGATCTGTTTTTCCGCGACCGGAAAACCTTTCGCAACCTCGACTACTGGCTCAGCTATTCCTATGTGGATGCAAAGCG
>RECE01000241.1 GCA_007694165.1 Bacteroidota bacterium | reverse complement strand
TCAGGTTTATATTTTCAGAAAAAGGTGACAAATTGATGGTCTTTTCATGTGTAACCTTTCTTGCTTATTAGGGTAATTTAAATTAAGGCCAGCTGAAAAAGTTTTTAGTGCATCAGATGCAAGACGACAAGGCGAAGCTGTATAGGCATACTGCGAGCTGAAGGCAACGAAGCAGATGATGTATTAAAAACTAACGATTTTTGAATGCAAAGTTTTTATGAAGAACGAGTTTAAATCGTTGCATTAAAAGTTTGAAATTGCAAGCTAAATGGTTGGTTGATATTTAATTGAGTGTTTTTCAGCAGGCCTTAAATTAAGGTACGTATTTTGATAGGGATGCTATCGCAGGGAAAATGTTGGTTAAGAGATTACAGCTGTTTTTCTGATATTTATTCCTGATATAGTAACAGGGGTGTATTGTAAATTTAATAAGATTTTCGGATGAGGACCTTCGGGCTTTATTACATATTGATTATCGGTTTTGTGCTTAGTGTGGCCCTCTCGTTGGGTTTTTCGTCTATTGAGAACAGAGAATATGACAAAAGGGAACTGGGTGAAAAGGTTCAGCAGACTTTTGAAAACAGAGAGAGGCAGGCGAAAGAGTTGCTTAAAAAAGTGTATAGCCAGTTTAGGAAAAAGGAAGGAGAGGTTTTTAAAGATGCTGATTGGGTCAAATCGATGAATCAGCTTTATGAGCACACAGGGGAAGTAGTTTTGATTAGCAGGGCCGATTCGGTAATGTTTGTTTCACACAATGCACTGCCCGTTTCTCATTATGCTTTACCGACATACAATTCAGGGGTGTTTTTGTTGCCCAATGGTTGGTATTCGGTATATTCCAAAAAGTTTGAGGATTACCAGGTTTGGGTTTTTTCGCTCATTAAGAAGGAGTACAGGTATAAAAACAAGTTTTTGCAAAATGATTTTCAATCCGATTTTCAGATACCCGACTTTCTGGAGATTTCCTATGATGCAGCAGTTGATGGTTTCTCTGTATACCACACCAGTGATGATTATGCTTTTTCTTTGGTAGTACCTGATCGTGATTCCCTGGGTTATATATGGCCTTTGGCCCGAAATCTTTCCATATTTTTTGCCCTTTTTTCCCTGGTCCTGCTTTTGGTTTGCATCTACAAGTTTGCCGCAAAAATTCATGAAATCGGTTATCAATTGTCAGCCGCAGTTTTTTTGTTTTTTGCATTGCTGCTTATACGGTATATTATATTCTATTTCCACATACCCGGTGTTTTATTTGACACCGAATTTTTCTCAGCATTGCATTACGCAAGCAGCTATTGGCTCCCATCTCTCGGAGACTTATTCTTAAATGTGGTTTTTGTTAATGTACTTGTATTTTTTGTTTTTCATAAGATTTCAGTTTCAAGGATTTTTAGCATAAAAAATCTTCTGGTATCTTTCTTTATTCACCTCATTCTTTTGTCTGTACTTGCAATTGCTGCATTTGCTGTGATAGAAGTGATAAAAGGGCTGGTAATCAATTCCAAACTTAACCTCAATGTTCGGTTTATTTTTTCTCCGGACATTTATCATGTGATAGGTTTTTTAATCATTACCGGTATTTTTATCTTCTTCTATTTTTTAAATCTATCCATAGCCTCTTTTCTTCGCAAAAACATTGTTTCAAAATATTTCAGGGTTGTTACAGTTTGCGCAACGATATTAATTATTGCTGCTACCAGCCTTATCATCCCGGATAATTATTTCCTTTTGTGGGTTTTTATTTTCTCCACTTCTGCATTTTCGCTTTTTTATCACTTTTCCGATGAAAAGTCATTTTCCCTGGCCCGGATTCTAATGTTCTTTTTTGTGTACTCCCTGTTATCAACTTACGGATTATATCTTTTCAATAAGGAAAAAGAATTATCTCACCGCCAGAATGTGGCTCTCAGAATTGCCAGTGAACAGGATCCCATAGCCGAGTTTTTGTTTAGCCAGATGGAACCCTACTTATACGATGATGATTTTTTAAACCAGTTGGTTCTTGAAGATCCCTATAACGAGGACAGGATTGCTGAATACCTGAAATCCTATTATTTTACTGATTTCTGGGCTAAATACGACATACAGATTACAACCTGTGCCCCTGGAGAAATTCTCTATTTTAAACCTTTTGATGAAGAATTCGTGTGCGACAATTTTTTTGCTGATTATATTTATTATTTCGGCAAACAAGGCTTTAGTGAAAGATTCTTTTATCTGGATAATAATACCGGGAGAAATTCCTATCTGGCTGTAATACCTGTTTCAGACGGGGCCAGGCCAGAGCCGGCTTACCATCTTTACATTGAATTTGAATCTAGATTTATTCCCAAAGAACTTGGTTTCCCTGAATTGCTGGTGGATGAAAAAATTGACATATCCCGAAATCTTGGCAACTATTCTTATGCCATATATAAAAACGGGATGATGACCCATAAGTATGGTTCTTATTTTTTCAGTATTAATGTGCAAAGTTACGGACAGAATGAAGAAACCTTTGTTTTCTTTGATGCCGATGGCTATAGTCATTTATTGTATAACCGGGATCCCGATACAAAGATCATAGTAAGCAAGCCCAGGGAAACCATGTTGGAGAGAATTGCCCCGTTTTCCTATCTTTTCATCATTTCGCTTGTTATGTCGTTGGTAATCTGGTTGTTATATCAATATTACAACGACAAACCTCTTTTTTCCTTTAATTACAAAAAACGGCTGCAATTTATGGTAATTGGAATCGTCCTGGTTTCTGTTGTTGCTATTGGAAGTGCATCGGCATGGTTCATTTTCAATATTTACAAAAACAAAAACGAGGCCTTTATCAATGAAAAGGCGCATAGTATATTGATTGAAATGGAGAATCATCTGTTGGAAGAACCTGTTCTTGACATCAGTTACCAGGAATATCTTAACCAGCTGTTACTCCCTTTATCGCATGTGTTTTTTACCGACATCAATATATTCAGCAGCGACGGTAGCCTTCTTGCCTCATCAAGGCCCAAGGTATTTCAGGAGGGACTTATTGCTCCATTAATTCATCCTGTAGCATATAACAATCTGCTAATCAGAGGAAAAAGTCTTTTTATTCATAACGAGAAAATAGGGAATCTTGAATATATCAGCGCTTATGTTCCCTTAAGAAATATCAGGGGTGAACTCATTGCCTATATCAACCTGCCTTATTTTGCCCAGCAAAGTGAATTGCGCAATGAAATCTCCTATTTTTTGGTGGCATTCATCAACATATATCTATTGTTGTTGTTGTTGTCGGTAATCATAGCTTTCTTTGTTTCCAATCATGTTACCCAGCCTCTGCAGGTTATCCGCGACAGTATCTCGCGATTGAGCATTGGAAAAATCAATGAGAAGATAGACTGGAACAGAAATGATGAGATAGGACAACTCATAGGTGAATACAATCGTATGATTGATGAGCTTGCCATCAGTGCCGATCTTTTGGCAAGAAGTGAACGGGAGTCTGCCTGGCGGGAAATGGCCAAGCAGGTGGCACACGAAATCAAAAACCCGCTGACTCCCATGCGGCTCAATGTGCAGTATCTGCAGCGTGCATGGAAAGATAAGGTCGATGACTATGATGAAAGACTGGAAAGGTTTACAAAAACTATGGTAGAGCAAATTGACAACCTTAGCCTCATTGCAGGAGAGTTTTCAGATTTTGCCAAAATGCCTGCTTCCAAAAATGAAACCATCGATATAAGGGAATTTATTCCTGAAGTGATAGATTTGTATAAAGGATTTGACAAACTCGATATGCGACTGGATTTGCCGTCAGAAGGGCAAAACCTGATGATTTATGCTGATCGCAAACAATTGCTGAGAGTTTTCAACAACTTGATAAAAAATGCTATCCAGGCCTATTCAAAAGAGGAAACAGCAAAAGTGATTATTAAGGTTAATGTTGAAGGGAATTATTGCAAAATCACACTGAAGGATTTTGGCAATGGTATAGCCGACGATCTCAAGCAAAACATATTCCAGCCCTACTTTACCACAAAAACCGGCGGAATGGGCCTTGGATTGGCCATGGTGAAGAGCATTATTCAAAGTTTCAACGGGCATATCTCGTTTGAATCACAAATGGATGAGGGTACGAAATTTATCATCAGGATTCCCCGGTTTCTGTCAGAGCAAACCACAGATACTAACCTGCCTGATGAAAACCCGGTGGATTAACCTCCTGGTTTATTGTTTAGTAAACATAAGGCCTGTCTAAACAAATATAATTATTATGCAAACCCGGTTTATCTTGTATATCATTTTGCTTTTCTGTGCATTGGGCAATGCGTTTGCCCAGAAAGTGTATGTGACTGATTTTAAATCAGAGGCTGATCATCTTGTTTATGTGACAGAGTGGAAATCTGAAGCCAATGTTCTGGCGTATGTTACTTCCTGGAAATCGGAAGCCAAACCCGGATCCGGATTATGGTATTTTACCCGTTGGAAGAGCGAAGCCGATATCCGGATATATTATACCCAATGGAAAAGTGAGGCCGATCTGATAGTTTTTTTCACAGAATGGAAATCAGAAGCCAAATGGGCTCCGTAATGTTTTTCAGCAGGCCTCAAAAGCAGAAAAGAAAAGACAATTGACAATCTGTGGGAAAACAGATTGTCAATTGTCGCTTTTTATTATGAGAAGAGCCGTATACAATCCTTCCAGTTTCGCGTAAGGAACGGCCTGGAAATCATCCGCAAACAGGTTTTACTGGTAAACAAGAGCTTCAGTTTCCCCCTTCATTACCATGAGTCCGTTCATTGCCAGGGCGCGCATTTCATCTTCACCAGGATAAACATACACAGGTGAAATATGCCTGATACGTTCAGTAACATTCTCAACAAAAGGCTTCCCGTATGCAATTCCTCCTGTGAGCAAAATGGCATCAACATTTCCTTTCAGAACAGTAGACATGGCACCAATTTCCTTGGCAACCTGATAGGCCATAGCCTCGTATATCAGTTTCGCCTTTTCATCGCCTCCAAGGGCACGTTTTTCCACTTCGTATGCGTCGTTGGTACCCAGGTAGGCAACCAATCCTCCTTTTCCGGTGATCATTTTTTTGATTTGCTTTTCGGTATATTTTCCGCTAAAGCACATCTTTACCAATGAACCGACCGGCAACCCCCCTGTTCTTTCGGGAGAGAAGGGGCCGTCGCCGTCAAGTGCCTGATTTACATCAATTACCCGTCCCTTACAATGCGCACCCACACTGATTCCTCCTCCCAAATGGGCAACAATAAGGTTGAGAGCTTCATAAGTTTGAGCTACAGCACGGGCATGTTGTCGTGCAATGGCCTTTTGGTTCAACGCATGAAAGATTGATATTCTTTCAAATTCGGGATGACCGGAAACCCTGGCTATTTCTTCCAGTTCGTCCACCACCACCGGATCGGCAATGAATGCGCGGGCATTGGGTATCGAATTTGCGATATCGCTGGCAATCAAACCTCCCAGGTTACTGGCATGTTGGCCCAGAACCCCCACTTTCAGGTCGTTGATCAAGGCGTCATTCACCTCATATACTCCTGACTTTATAGGCTTGACAAGTCCGCCACGCCCCACCACGATGTGGATGCTTTTTACATCTATGTCTGCATCAATAAGTTCTTTCAGGATAATATTCTTCCTGAATTCATACTGGTCAGTAATGCGTTCAAATTTCTCAATTTCGTCGCAACTGTGCTTGATATTTTTAAGAAAAATTTCCTTGGTATTTCTGAATACGGCAATTTTTGTGGATGTTGAACCCGGGTTGATCGCCAGCAATAATTCTGATTCCATATTGTAGGTAGTTTTAATTTTATTGGAATGAATGGTTTTTAATTGATGGCAGCAGCCAGAGCGATACTGTTGAGCTTGGTTTCATCACTGTCGGCACGACTTGTAAGAACAATAGGTGCAGTAGCTCCAACAATTACCGCAGCGCATTTTGCTTTGGCAAAATAGATAAAAGATTTGTACAAAGCATTAGCCGCATCCAAATCATCGCACACAACCAAATCTGCATCGCCAGCCACAGTACTCTGGATGTTTTTGAGTTTGGCGCTTTTTTCGCTCACAGCATTGTCAAAAGCCAAAGGACCATCCACGATACAGTTAGAAAGCTGACCCCTGTCGGCCATCCTGGACAACGCTGCGGCTTCCATGGAGGATTTCATATCAGGATTAATTGTTTCTACTGCACTCAAAACAGCCACTTTGGGTTTCTCCAGGCCAAGTTTACGCATGTAGTTTACGGCGTTTTTAATGATAGAAACCTTCCCTTTTAAATCGGGAGCAATATTCATGGCTGCATCAGTAAGCCCAAGAATTTTATGGTACGAATCCACCTCAAACAAGGCCAGGTGCGAGAGCAATTCACCACTGCGCAATCCCCATTCTTTATTCAGCACCGCTTTCAGCAGACTGGAGGTGCTCAAATGCCCCTTCATTACAATATCTGCTTTTTTCTCAGAAACCATTTTTACAGACAGCTCCGCTGCTTTGTCGTTATCCGGCTCATCGATCAATTCAAAACCAGAAATGTTATAACCATTTTTTTGACAAATTTCTTTGATTTGGGCAACATTTCCTACCAGAACAACATCTACAATATTATTTTCAGAAGCATTGACAACTGCTCCCAGGGCATTTTGATCATGAGCAGCGGCAAGCACCAGTTTTTTCTTCTTGTGTTGGCGCGCCATTTCATGCAAATCGCTAAGCTTTTTCAACATACTTTTTTGTGTTTTGAGGGTGATTATTCTTATGTGGCGCAAAAATACGAACTTACCCTGAATTATTTACTGTGTAATTCACCAATTGATTTTAACCCCCATAAAAAAAGCTCCCTCAGGAGCTTTTTGGTGTTTTCCACATGTTTTTAATTAACATGGATTCTTTTTGTCAGCTTATCTTTTTCAGGATCTTCAAAGGGTATGTTAACCGTAAGAATCCCATTTTCATAACGTGCTGAAATTTTCTCCTTATCGGTAGTTTCAGGCAGCGTAAAATGTCTGGAAAAGCTTTCATCTTTAAACTCTCTCCTCAGAAAGTGCGCGGTTTCGTTCTCTCCGCTTTCTTTTTCCTGCTTCTCGTAAGACAGGGTAAGGGTGTTGTCCTCAAGGCTGATAGTAAAATCTTCCTTTTTTCTGCCGGGTGCTGCCATATCAATCAGGTAATGATCTTTGTGTTTCCTGATATTGGTTTCGGGCAGGCAACCGCAATTGGCGGGAAGACTTGTTTCTGTGGTAGTTTCATAATCGCGGCCTGAAAATCTTTCCATTTCAGGGCGCATTCTCCATCTGATAATTGTCATAATAAGGGTCTCCTGTTTTTATTGTTAATAGAATTTACTTGTTTGTCTCATTTGTTCCTGGGGTATTCAAATTGTATTCCACCACGATTTTTTCTTATTTTCAACCCCGAAAAATGACAATGTGGCGCAAAAACAACAAAAAAAGGCAACAAAGCGACATAATGGCGCAATGCTTGAACTTTTCCACCGGGTAACGCCCAAACCTACTTTCGGGATTGATTTGCTTTTCACCCATACAACCCTTTCCGCAGATTTGGGTGCGGCAAGTCAATTGTTTTCCAATGGAAAAAACAATTATTCAGCCACTGTTACTTGTCCTGCTGCCGGGTTTCTCTTCCGTTCATTGTTTTTGGGTTTATTTAATGAAGAATAGGGCAGTTAATGGTTTGATTATTTTAATTTTGCGCTTTGAAGCAACTTATTGCAGGGTTGCATGTTCTAAAGAATAGATTAGTAAAGTTGTATGGACCATCAGCAGAAAAAAGTACTGTCATATTTCAGATTCCGCAAAATCATTATTCCCATACTGCTTGGTTTGGGTGTAGCTACATTTATGTTTGTCAGAAGTTTTGACAGAGAGGCTTTTACCGGGATCAACTGGGTATGGCAATCTTACTTTTTCATTTTTATGGCTTTACTAATGATGGTGGTGCGCGATGTAGGCTACATGTATCGCATCAGGGTTCTGACTGATGGGCAGATAAGCTGGAGGAGAAGTTTTGATGTAATCATGCTATGGGAATTTGCCAGCGCAATTACTCCTTCTATAATCGGTGGCTCCGCCATTGCCCTGTATATTGTCAACAAAGAGGGTGTAAGCATGGGCCGCACAACGGCCATTGTTCTCATTACTGCTTTCCTGGATGAGCTCTTCTATATATTGATGGTGCCGATATTTATCATCATAGTGGGAACACAGTATTTGTTTACCACAGAGGGTGAATATATATTTTTCAACACAAAATTCGGAACCCAGGGAATCTTTATTATTGGATATCTGTTCATCCTGGTATTAACCAGCATCATCATTTATGGTGTGTTTCTCAACCCCCGCGGGTTTAAAATGATCCTGCTAACCGTGTTTAAACTCCCTTTTCTGCGAAAATGGAGAAAGAAAGCAGCAGAAACAGGCAATGAAATCATTATTACTTCCCGTGAGATGAAGGGCAAGCCGGTAATTTTCTGGATCAAAGCTTTTGCAGGAACTTTTTTTTCCTGGACAGGTCGATTCCTGGTGGTAAACTTTTTGATTCTGGCATTTGTATCAGGAGGAGATCAGTTTTTAATATTTGCCCGTCAGCTGGTTATGTGGGTCATTCTGCTTATTAGTCCTACTCCCGGAGGAAGTGGAGTAGCGGAGTTTGTGTTTTCCGGGTTTCTTGGCGAATTTATCCCGCAGGGATTAACACCCGCCCTGAGTTTGATGTGGAGAATTATCAGTTATTATCCCTATCTTTTTATTGGTGTTATTGTATTGCCTCATTGGTTAAAACGGGTGTATTCCAAAAGCAAAAAACCGGGACAAATCATTTCTGTTCCTTCTGAAAACAATACAGAGAAACCTGTTTAGCATTTTAAACAGAATTCTAATACTTTTGCTACTCAAAACTCACAATTATGTCCTGGGAACATATTCTCCTGGTTTTTATTGCCGGTATTGTTTGCGGAATTATTAACACCCTTGCAGGTAGCGGTTCGCTTATCAGCCTTCCTATTTTAATATTTATTGGACTTCCTGCCAATGTTGCCAACGGAACCAACCGCATTGGAATATTTTTTCAGAATATAGTCAGCACCATAAATTTTAAACGCCAGAATGTTCTGGATGTTAAAATGGGATTCAGGGTGGCTATACCCAGCATATTGGGTTCAATAACCGGTGCAATGATTGTGCTCGAATTGCATGAACGGGCTGTGGAAATTACTGTAGCCATTGTTTTACTCATTATGCTTGTTCCCCTATGGATGAAACCTTCCAGATGGTTAAAGGGTGCTGCTCATGACGAAATCAAAAGTTATCCTGTTTTACAGTTTATTATCTTCTTTTTTATTGGAGCCTACGGAGGGTTTATTCAGGCAGGTGTGGGAATCTTTTTACTCAGTGCCCTGGTACTGACTGCGGGGTATGATCTGGTAAGGGCAAATGCTCTCAAAGTGTTTATCAACCTGATATTTACTCCCTTTGCCCTTGCTGTTTTTGTGATTCAGGGGCAAATTGATATTCGTGCAGGACTTGTACTGGCACTGGGAAACAGCATAGGAGCTTATTTTGCCAGTAAATATGCGGTGAGCTGGGGAAGTGCATTTGTCAGGTATGTACTCATTGCAGTGATAATTATCGCGGGAATTAAGCTGCTGTTTTTTCCCTGATACATGCGAATATCTGTTGCAGGTTGGCAAAGCCTATTTGCTGCGGGCATTGCGAAACACAATATTAAAAAAAGCCTTCCAGAAATACCGGAAATCTGTAATCCAGGGGTTTTTCTGATAACTCTCAAGGTATCTTTCTTCAGAGGATATGATTTCTTCAAAATTTGAGGGCATATCGGCATAATATGGGGGCACAAGACCAGGTTTGAACTTATGTCTCAATTCGAGCAATTGAGAAGGATAAAGACTTTGATACTGCCTGCTAAGAGGCCTGACTCCCACCAGTTTGAGTTGGAGTTTCAACAAATTAAAAAGCATGGGTAATTCATCTATCCAGAATTTGCGCATAAATTCTCCTGTTGCTGTTATTCTGAAATCATTATTGAATTTGCCCCCATTATCCAGCTTATGCTTTTCGTACACATATTTTTGAAGGTATTCCGAATAAGGGTACATGGTGCGAAATTTATATACTTTTATTTTCTTACCATATTTACCTGATCGCTCCATGGCAAAGACAGGCCCATAGGAGGGTGACAAATCATAGGCCGGGGGTTTCACCTTGCGGGCAACAAAATAGTAAAGATACCCGTGTGTTTCTTCATGAATTACTTCAAACCCACATGAATAAAGCCTTCCAAGGGTTTCGGCCCTGCTTATGACACGATTTCTCCCACCGGTAAGTGCAAAATAAACCTGTTTGGTAAGGGGTAATTTAGGAAAAACTCTTTTGAATATGTAGTCTCCGGCCAGGTATAAGCGGTTGACTACCCCGGGAAATTTATTGAGAAGTCTCTTTTTCCGAAGTTCAAGCGTTTCGGAACACCCAATAAAAATCGTTCCGTAGGCGATGTTTTCATTGATAGCTTCAAAAAATTTGTTGATTCTTCTTAAGTCGTTAATTCTTTTGAGATTAACTACAGAGGATATCTCCTTTTTTTCAAACTTCTCTATGTTAAATACGGTTGAAGTACTAAATACCTGTGTACTGGATAGGTTTACATCAACATACGTATTAATCAATTTTAAGACCCCATCTCCTGCCTCCACCCGTATTTTATTTTCCAGATGACTTCTATCCCCGCTGCCATTCAAATGGGTCTTGGTCAATAATTCATCTTTTAAAAACAGCTTCTCTGCCATATCAACTAGTTTATCCCTTTTTATACTGTAACCCCCAAATTAATCCCTCCTCAGTTCATCGTTAATTTCCGCTGGTATGCACATTGCTGCTGTTTGTTTGGAAAATAAGCACGGGCATGGTACGCAAAATTATCAATAAGATCCTTATAAACGCTTAAGCGTTTCACGTAAAATAAAGCATCTCATTACTTAGCCTGTTCCTTAACCAGCTTTACATGATTTCGAGGGATATGTATTTCAAAGGTTTTATCCAACTGATCTATTCTGACAATAATTATATTCTTGTTATTGTAATTGACCATTTCCGCTGATAATCCGCTTAAAGGACCTTTTACTATCTGCACATGACTTCCTGATGGAATTTTTTCCTCCAGTGGATTGGTGATGATATCGGTAGAAAGCACCCATTTTATATTGTCTATTTCTTTTTCCGGGATTTCTACTACTTTTCCATCAAAACTTATAAATCGTAATGCTCCTGGTGTATTGAGGACTTCCGTAAAAGATAAATCATCAATTTGCACAAACAGGTATGAACTAAACAATGGCACTTCTACCCATTTGCGGCGGTCAGTCCATTGGCGCATAGTTTTTACCAGCGGCAGGTAGCAGGTGATATTTTTTTCATTTAAAATCTTATAGATCTTCTTTTCAAATCTTGGCCGTGTATATAGTGCTAACCATTTTTTCTTGCGCATAAAACCTCATATGATTGTCAAATATACAATTAATATTATAGATATAAAACGTTCTTTTTATAACCGAGCTATGAAATATGCTCATCTAAAACCTTATTGCAATGCTATTCCGGTGCAAAGATATTGTTTTGACGACGAAACTCACCTAAAAATTTATACTTTTGTGAACTGATTTTTTAGATGTGTTATCTGGCAATATGATAGCGTGATGGGAAAGAAAGATAGAATAGGGGAGGCAATAAAGGATAAATCATTCATAATAAGCGTTATTGTGATACAACAACCAGTGAATTATGTATATCCGTCTGTGGAAGTGTTTCTTTAACAACAACCATGATTACTGTATGTCACATCGTTCTCAGCGAAGCTAATTACTTTAAAACAATTTTTTTCCAATGAACCGTCCTGTACAATTTGGATTGATAGGTGCTGCTGGTTATATAGCACCCCGGCACATGAAAGCAATAAAGGAAACCAATAATAATCTGATTGCCGCACTGGATCCTTTTGATAGTGTAGGAGTTATTGATAGTTACTTCCCTGAAGCAGATTTCTTTACCGAACCGGAAAGATTTGACAGACACATGGATAAGCTTCGAAAAAAAGGGGAATATGCTATGGATTATGTGAGTATCTGCTCACCCAATTATTTGCATGATTCGCACATTAGAATGTGTCTGCGCAACCAGGCCCATGCTATTTGCGAAAAACCATTGGTACTAAACCCCTGGAATGTAGATGCCCTGGCTGAAATAGAAAAGGAAACCGGGAAAAAGATTTTTAACATCTTGCAACTCAGGCACCATCCTGCTGTTGCTCAGCTAAAAGAACGAATTGACAATGGGCCTGCCGATAAAATCTATGACATTGATCTTTCCTATATCACTTCAAGAGGTTCCTGGTATTTTTATTCCTGGAAAGGAAATACTGAAAAATCAGGAGGTGTAGGCACCAATATAGGTATTCATTTTTTCGACATGCTTACCTGGATTTTTGGTTCTGTTAAGGAGAACATTGTACATGTAAGCCAGCGGGACAAAGCCGCAGGGTTTTTGTCACTCGAAAAAGCACGTGTAAGATGGTTTCTCAGTGTAAACAGCAGCGATTTACCCTCTGAAGTAAAAGCCAAAGGACAACACACATACCGTTCTTTGACCCTAAATGGTGAAGAGTTTGAGTTCAGTGGAGGCTTTACCGATTTGCATACTCAGAGCTACAATCACATTCTTCAGGGGGATGGTTTTGGGTTGGATACCGTAAGGCCCAGTATTTCTATTGCTTACGAAATCAGGAATGCTAATCCGGTGGGGCTCAGAGGAGAGTATCATCCCCTGGCTGCAGGATAAAAACCGCAGTTACATAAGGATGCCAAAAATTAAGTCATTCCCAAACCGGCTTCTATCTCCTCACGTTTGGCCTCAAGCCAATGAGGAAGTTTAAGGTTCTCTCCCAGTTCATTGGGGCTTTCATCAATCAAAAAGCCGGGTCCTGCCGTGGCAATTTCCATTAACACTCCGCCGGGTTCACGAAAATAGATAGATTTAAAGTACTGGCGATCCATTACGGGTGAGGGATGAAATCCTGCACGGTAAAGATGGGTTCGTATTTTTTCCTGGCTTGTTTCATCACTGGTTTGAAAAGCAAGATGATGCACTGTGCCTGTTCCGGGTAAGTGATTGGGCATGGAGGGTCTGGATAGCAGATCGATATAATTGCCGGGTTGGTTATCTTTCGAATATAGCCTGCTCCTGTCAGAGTCACTCTTCAATAACAGATGGTTCATGTGGCGGGTTAGAAACTCCTGGGTGGGTTCTGAAGAGGCATAACTAAGTGTAAGGGAATAAAGGCCTTTGATGCCATGCTCAGCAGGGATACCTGCGGTAGAACAACCCGGACGCAGATCTGCTGCATTGGCAACAAGCTCTACCTGTATGCCATCAAAATCATCAAAATAGATATACTCTTCATCAAAACGTGTAAATGGGCCGCGAAAATCGACCTGGTGAGTTTTTAGCCGATTGGTCCAGAATCCGATGGAATCAGCTCCAATGGAAAACATGGTGGATGTTACCGAACTGTTACCGGTTTTGCCACGTGTGATGCCTGAAAATGGGAAAAAAGTGGTTACACTCCCAGGATTACCGGTTTTATCGCCATAATAAAGATGCAGGGTATCCGGACTGTCATAATTAACGGTCTTTTTTACGAATTGTAATCCAAGTATTTCCGTATAAAAACGAATGTTATTTTTTGCACTTCCTGAAAAGGAGGTAACATGATGCAAACCTTGAATAAGCCCCTTTACCATAATTGTCGCGCTTTTTAGTTATTACACTTTGAGAAACAAGCAATTGACTCTATTGTTCAAAACATTTGATTGCCTGCAATTCCTTTCAGATGCTTTGAGATAAATGGTATTGAAAATCCGTAAGGAAGAGATTTCAGCAATGAAATAAGTATAATGGGGAAAAATGCTCCATGGAAAGCCTGAGGTATAAATGGCCATAAAACCAGTAAACCCAATGACAAAAAGGATACAAAGCGGAAGTACCATTTTACTGAACCACCCAAAGAGGTATAATTGGCCCTCCAGATAAAATACAGATGTGTTGGAATAGCCCAAAGGATATTCAGGTTGGCTTTGGTGGTGATGTGATCTGAAAAAAACCAGAGAAAAACAATAACAAGACCTGTAATGCCCAAAACATTGAAGAATATTTTGTCAAAAATCAGTGACCATTTTGCCCTGAAAAGACTCGCCAGTGCCAGCAATACCAGAAGCCACATTACCATCTGGGGAGTTATTTTTGAGGCAGGCGAAAGCTCCACCGTTTTGGGTATAATAATTCTGTATTCCGATACAAGGGGTCTTCCGTCGCCATGATGTGCCAGCGCAAAAGCAATGAGCATTTCATCGGGCAGGTACATGAAATCCCAAACTGTAGCCACCTTGTCAGCAGGAAGGCCCAAAGCAAGGTCGATACCAAATGTACTCCAGGGCATGGTTACAAGAAATGGCTGAAGCAAATCGCGGAAGGTTCGCGAAGGTTTCAGATCCGGTTTGTAATCAAATTCGTAGTCAAGCATGGAGCGTATCAATGCAATGGACTCCTCGTTTATTTCACTTTCAACCGGCCATACAGGCTCCAGAATATAATCCACAAGGTCGCGAATACGGGTTGCACAATTGTCATAAAAAAAATCGTAATGATAATAGGCGTTTTCCGGCAATCGGTTTATCATTAAAAAATCAAAGACTTGTTGTTTTTGCACCTGGTTCAAATTGAGCACCTGTTCATATATTGCCCTTCCTTCAAACCGGTATTCGGGAACAAAATATTCCATAGGAGCCACAGAAAGTTTGTAAAGCAATTTTCCGCGTGTAAACTGCAGGTAGAAATTGGGTGTATCAAAATCAAAGGTTCCATAATTGAATACCAGGTCAAGATTGTTTTCCCTGTCCACAACCCTCAGGGCACTATGCCCGAATACAGAGTAAAGCTCATCGCCGGGGCTTGCCGTGAGCATCGTTATTTCGGCATGGGGAGAAAGAGTCATGGCTTTGCTTTGAGGCAAGCTGAGCCATAAGGCGACCATCAGCATTATGATTTTGAGTGGAGAGAGGTTCATTTCTGGGGGGATTTTGCAGGATACAGGGATTAATAAAAGGATTCTGTTGAAAAAGAACAGTGCAAAAATAAACAATTGAAAGCTTTATAGTTATCTGTTGGATTAAATATGTGTTAAAAGTGATTGCAGGGATGAATTAATATTTTGCAAATTGTTGAAAAACAAAAGGAAATAATTTCTAACTTTGCAGCCTGAAAAATTGAACCGTTTTGTCACTATGTTTATAAATAATTTATCAACAACTAATTGTTAATAAATTTGCCCGAATTAAAAATTAGTTTTAGCTTTGCACCCCCCTTACTAAAGGGGAATTTTGTGCTATAAAAAAATCAAATACAGCAAATTAAGCAAATAAATGGATACATTAAGCTATAAAACAGTTTCTGCCAACAAGGATACAGTTACCAAAGACTGGGTAATTGTTGATGCAGAAAAGCATATTTTAGGCCGTCTTGCCAGTAAGGTAGCCAAAATTGTACGCGGAAAGCATAAAGTGAACTATACGCCCCATGTTGATTGCGGGGATAATGTGATCATTATCAATGCCGAGAAGATTGAGCTCACCGGCAAAAAGTGGGACCAGAAGCAATATGTTCGCCATACCGGTTACCCCGGGGGTCAGCGTTTTACCAGTGTTAAGCAAATGCTTGACAAAAGGCCTACCGAAATTATTCGCAAGGCTGTTAAAGGTATGCTTCCCAAAACCAAACTGGGAGATGCCCTCTTGCGCAATGTATATATATACGCAGGTTCTGAGCACCCACATCAGGCTCAACAACCACAATCAATCAACCTTAATACAATCAAGTAAGCATGGAAGTTATTAACACTATAGGAAGAAGAAAAACTGCTGTTGCCAGAGTTTATCTCAAGCCCGGCACAGGTCAGGTTACTGTAAACAAAAGAGACGTAAAAGATTATTTTACTACTTCTATTCTGCAATACATCGTTAACCAACCATTCCAAATTACCGGAAATGAAGGTAAATATGACCTTAAGGCGAATCTTGATGGTGGTGGGATTAAAGGGCAGGCAGAAGCACTCAGGCTTGCTATTTCCAGGGCTTTGGTTGAAATCAACGGCGAATGGCGTCCGGCTCTCAAGTCAAAAGGCCTTATGCGTCGTGACCCCAGAATGGTAGAACGGAAGAAACCCGGCCAGAAAAAAGCCAGGAAGAAATTCCAATTCAGCAAACGTTAATTTCACTTTTGGAAAATTATTTTTAACATGGCAAGAACCAATTATAACGAACTTTTAGAAGCTGGAGTACACTTCGGTCACCTCAAACGCAAGTGGAACCCCAATATGGCCCCTTATATTTTTATGGAAAGAAGTGGTATTCATATCATAGATTTGAATAAAACTATTGCCAAAATTGATGAGGCTGCTGCAGCAATGAAACAAATTGCCAAATCTGGCAAGAAAATTCTTTTTGTTGCAACAAAAAAACAAGCCAAAGACGTAGTAGCAGAACAGGTGAAAAAAATCAACATGCCCTACGTTACCGAAAGATGGCCCGGAGGTATGCTTACCAATTTCGCTACCATAAGAAAAGCGGTAAAGAAAATGGCGCTTATCGATAAAATGGGTACTGACGGAACTTTCGAAAATATCTCCAAAAAAGAAAGACTGCAGATTACAAGGGAAAGAGCGAAACTGGAAAAACAATTCGGTTCCATCGTTGACCTTTCAAGACTACCTGCTGCTATCTTCATCGTAGATATCATGAAAGAGCATATCGCAGTTGCTGAAGCACAAAAACTCAACATCCCCACATTTGCGATTGTAGATACCAACTCAAATCCTAATGAGGTGGACTTTCCAATTCCCGCAAATGACGACGCTTCCAAATCCATTTCTGTTATCCTCAAAACAATGGTGGAAGCCATTCAGGAAGGTTTAACTGAAAGAAAGCTGGAAAAAGACAAGGCGCTTGAAGAGGAAGAAGAAAGAGAACTGGAAGCTGAAGCAGAAAAAATTGCCAAAGCACAGTCATTGCAGGATGTAGAAGAGCTTGACGAGGATGAAAAAGAAGCTGCCAGAAAAGCAAGAAAACTCAAAGCCAAGGAAGAGGAGGATGATGATTCTATGAAGAAAGCATCCAAAGCTCCCAGAGGCGCTGCTGTGAAAAAACCCAGGAAATAATCAGATATTAATTTTAATAAAAACATAAATATGGCGAATATTACTGCTGCTCAAGTAAATGAATTGCGCAAGCAAACCGGTGCCGGGATGATGGATTGTAAAAAAGCACTGGTGGAGTCTGAAGGCGATTTTGAAAAAGCGATTGATATCCTTCGCAAAACAGGACAAAAATTAGCCAGCAACCGTGCAGACCGTGATGCCAATGAAGGTGTTGTACTTTCTAAAACCACTGACGACAATAAAACAGCGGCTGTGATAATGTTCAACTGCGAAACCGACTTTGTAGCCAAAAACCAGGAAATAATTGATTTTACCAATATGTTGCTTGAGTTGGGGCTGGAAAAAGGATGCAAAAATGTTGATGAACTCAAAAGTCTGGAAGTTGATGGCAGAAAAGTGGAAGATAAAGTCATCGATATGATTGGTAAGACTGGTGAAAAACTCAACCTTTCTAAATTTCAAGTCGTAACCGGCGAAAGAGCTTTTTCTTATAATCACCCCGGAAACCGCGTTGCTTCCATCGCTGCATTCAACAAGGATGTTGCTGACGAACAAACCGGCAAGGATGTGGTAATGCAAATTGCTGCTATGGCCCCTGTTGCCCTTGACAAGGAAAGTGTTTCGGAAGAGGTAATTGCCAAGGAAATTGAAATTGGTAAAGATATTGCCCGCCAGGAAGGCAAACCCGAAGAAATGCTTGAGAAAATTGCCATGGGTAAACTCAATAAGTTCTTCAAAGAAAGCACCTTGCTTAACCAGGATTTTTACAAAGACACCAAAAAAACGGTTCAGCAAATGCTTACAGAAACTGACAAAGGTCTTACTGTTGTTGACTTTAAAAGATTTGCTCTTTCTTAGTCAAACAAGATAATTCTTACAAAAGGGTCCAACGGACCCTTTTTTTTTGTGCCCGAAAGAATTTTACGGGTCGTGTTTGAACAATTTTTTTGGCTCAGATAAAGAAAAAAGATGTAAACTTGCAACTTTGTGAAACTTGCATGAACACTGTGCTCTCAAAAGGAAATGAACCGAACTCACGAACACCAATAATAATAAACGATTGTGAGTAATAAGGTCGTTTATGCAAGTTCCATTTAACCAATCATTTAGACCAATTTTATTCGAATGAAAATCTATAAATCATCAACAAATGAATACATACAAAAGAATATTACTGAAACTCAGCGGTGAATCACTGGCTTCCGGCGCCGGACATGGGATTGATGCCGGCATGCTTAATGCCTATGTGGAAGAAATTAAGTCTGTTTATGAAAAAGGTATCGAGGTAGCCGTTGTTTTGGGGGGTGGCAATATATTCAGAGGAGTTAGCGGGAGCGGAAAAGGTTTTGACCGGGTGCAGGGCGATTATATGGGCATGCTGGCCACTGTTATCAATTCCCTGGCTTTGCAGTCTGCCCTTGATAATGCCGGAATAAAATCTGTGGTTTTATCAGGCATTGCCATTGATCCGGTTTGTGAGAGAATGAGTCGCAAAAGGGCCATAGGGTTGCTGGAGCAGGGCTTTGTAACCATTATCAGCGGGGGTACGGGAAATCCGTTCTTTACTACCGATTCGGCCGCGGCCCTGCGTGCCGTGGAGATTAAAGCCGATGTGCTGCTCAAGGGTACCCGGGTAGATGGAGTATACACCGCAGACCCCGAAAAAGACCCCAACGCAACCAAATTCAGTGAAATAACCTTTGATGAAGCCTACAAGCGAAATCTGAGAATTATGGATTTAACGGCCTTTACCCTTTGCAGTGAAAACGATATCCCCATCATCGTATTTGATGTACACAAAAACGGGAACCTTAAAGAAATCATTCTTGACGGTAAAGCCAACGGAACTTTGGTTAAAAATTAATGAGGTTTACGGAAGTTATCCCAAAAACGTTATTTTTGCACGTAGTAAACAAAACATGTAACACATAAGCAACCCTGTTATGAACGAAGAAATCGCTTTTCTGTATGATGAAGCCGAAGAGAAGATGGCAAATGCAGTAAAACATCTCGAACGCGAGCTTTTAAAGATTAGGGCAGGAAAAGCCAGCCCCCAGATGCTTGACAGTGTAAAAGTGGACTATTATGGTACGATGACCCTTTTAACACAGATTTCGAACATCAACACCCCTGACCCACGCAGTATTGTTGTGCAACCATGGGAGAAAAATATGCTTGCTCCCATTGAGAAAGCGATAATGGCTGCCAACCTGGGATTTAACCCACAGAATGACGGCACACTTATCCGTATTGTTGTTCCGCCTCTTACCGAAGAGAGACGTAAAGATTTGGTAAAAAAATCCAAGGCCGAAGCTGAAAACTGTAAAGTAAGCATCAGAACTGCCCGCAGGGAAGCCATTGATTCTGGCAAAAAGCTCGAAAAAGAGGGTGTGCCTGAAGATGATGTGAAAAGATTTGAATCAGATATTCAGGAACTTACAAACAAGTTCAGCCAAATGGTGGATGCGTTGCTTGAAACCAAAGAATCAGATATCATGACCATATAAATAAAAAACCGGCACACTGCCGGTTTTTTTTATCCGCCGCAATTGCTGCAAATGGAAGGCGTCTGTTCTCCTGCAAGCAACACCTTTCGAAAATCCTGCATAGCAGGACTTTTCCAAAGCTCCCGGGGCGAAGACTCTGTGCTGCCTGTGCTGTATTCCGGAATTTTATCGTAACAACAGGGAACCACCTCCCCGTCACTCGTATAGACCATATGACTCCATAATCTGAAGCAGCCCGAAAGCGTATTCCTGCCTTTTTCTCCGTCCTTATATCGGTTGTACTTTTTATTCAGGGGGCTAAATTCCTTTATGCCCCGCTCAGTATATATCTGCATACTTTTAAAATCGAGCTTGTCAGCCCCCAGGGTTCTTACATATTTTTCCACATCTCCCATTTGATGTTCGTTGGTTTTATTAACCAAAAACTGAACTACCAGAAAGGGATGAGGGGATCGCACCTCTTTCTTCATCTCCGACAATCGCAGTATGCCTGCTGCAACTTTTTCAAAACTGCCTCCCTTCCTGTATGTCTCATAGGTTTCCTGTTCCAGTCCATCCAGTGAAACAATCAATCTGCTAAGACCACTTTCAATAATTTCGCGGCAATTTTTTTCATCAAGAAAATGGCCATTAGTTGAAATTACCGAATAGTATTTATTTTCTGCGGCAGATCGGATGATGGCATAGATTTCAGGATGAAGAAAGGGCTCACCCTGAAAATACAGGTTACAGTAAAAAGCACTCTGGCGGTGAAGCTCCAGCTTTTCAAGGGCCACTTCAGGCTTCATAAGCTTTCGGTTGCGGATTACTTTTCCCTGGCCGGCCATACATTCAGCGCATTTCAGATTGCAGACAGATGCGGTTTCAAAGCTCAGAGAAAAAGGTCCTGCCCAGATATACGGGTGCTTTCTTATCCTTGAGAGTTTGTAGGAAAACAGAATTTTAATATAATTCCAAAACCTGCCGGGGGTGATCTTTTTCAGCAACGACAAACTGTCTTGAAAATAGTTTCTGGGGTTGATTATCATTGTTGGAAACAGATTTGAACTTTGGGAGCCGGCAGAATCAGTCGGTGGCAGGCGTATTGAAGGAGTCTTGCAAGCTCTTGACCATTTTTGATTTGGTAATAAATTGTTTTACAATAATCCGGATAACACTGTAGGTGGGTATGGCCACAATCATTCCGAATACTCCGGCAATCATTCCCGCGATTATAAACACGATAAATATCTCCAGGGGATGAGTTCTCACACTTTTGGAATAAATCATGGGTTGTAAAACCCCAACATCAATCGTATTAACAATGATAAAGGAGGCGATAATACCAATAATAAGGGGTACCATCTGGCTCATAAAATCCATATGCAAATTTACAGACAGCCCCAGAAAAACACCTATAAAAGTGGCAATGATTGGACCCACATAGGGTATAATATTCAGCAACCCGGCAAAAAAGCCAATTACCAGTGCATTGGGCAAACCAATGATCCACATGGCAAGGCTTATCATTAAAAAAACAGATGCAAGATCGGTAAGCAACCCGACAAAATACCTTCTGAGCAGCACCTTGCTTTCAGCAAAAATTTCCCTGGCCTCCTCTTTATGGGGAGTGGGTGTAAAAAACACGATAATATTAGAGAACAAATGCTTTTCCTTCAAAAAGAAAAAGGTAATGAAACTGATGGCCAGAAAACCGAAAAATATTTCAACGATGAAGTTGATTACAGAGTTAAAAATCAGGGAGAATCGGTCAAAGGTGGCAATGGCAATCAGTTCGGAAATAATTTTACCGCTAAGAGTCTCTTCTGCATCCAGCAAGGTCCATTCTTTCAATTGGAATTCTACCTGCGAAAGTGGATATTCAAGACTTCGGCTCAGGGTAGCTATATCCAGCTCTGAAACAAAAGCAGCCTGAGATGCCAGCAAGGGGAAGAAGAATGCTACAAAGCCCATAAAAACACCAATCATGAGCATCAACGTAAGGAAGGCACTAGCCCCCAATGGAAGTCTTATTGAGCCTATGCGCATGCGATGTAAAAAATCGGCTACAGGCTGTCCCAGCAATGATAATACCACCGAAATGATGACATAAAGTACAATCCGGAAAAAATACCATATAAACAGCCCGGATAATACCAATATCAGCAATACTATGATGTTTTTCAGCGCATTGTTCATGTCTCCGGATATTAGGCTGTTTGTTAAAACCTTAGCTGAGAATTAGAAATTCATCATCCCTGGAAGTCTTTATGTTTTCTTTCTCAAGATTTAACAGAGCATCTTTCTGATCGATCTTTAATTGCTTTTTCAATTCATCCAATGAAGGGAAACGCATTTCATCTCTTATGCGTCCTGCGAAGTGAAGGGTTATGTCTTCACCGTATATTTCTTTTGAAAAACCAAAAACGTGGGCCTCAATGGTTACTTTGCTTAAATCAAGGGTTGGGCGAATGCCTATATTTATCATGGTTTTAAACCATTGCCCATTGTGTTTAATCAAACCGGTATAAACGCCCATGGGGGGAATAAGCTTTCTGCTGTCGTGGGGTTCGATATTTAGGGTTGGATAGCCAAGGGTTCGGCCAATTTTATTGCCGTATACTACTTTACCCCGCAAGGGAAAGTAATAACCCAGATGCTTTTGCCAGTTGAAAACTCCGGTATCGCTAAAAGCCAGGGAAAGGAAGTTTTTAAGCAGGGAAATATCGGTTCCTTTTTCTCCCAGGCCACTCAGAAAGAAGGGTCCTTTGTATATTCCCTGGGAGCAGGTATTGCGTTTTCTTAATTCGTTCAAAACTTCCGGCCATTCTGTTGAAGAAACAGCCAGGTAGTGCTCCGTGCCCAGTTGCCGGAGCAGTCCGATTCGTTCATGAGCACTCAGCAACAATTGATGATGTGTATCAACGGGGTATACATCAACATACAACACATCGCCACTGACAAGCAGGTTGATCTCCGGCAACCTGGAGATACAGCTTTTCTGCATCTGAAAAAATGCACCCGCTATAATATGCCGGAAATCATGATCCCTTATTTCCTTTATGCTGCTGTAATTTTGCAATGGGTCGCTGTTTTAAAATTTGTAAGTATATACAAAACTAAAAAATTAAATGCAATTAACGGTTTGTTGTGTCTCGCTTAAACAACATATTTTCCAGATAGCAGGATTTGCCGGTGCCGGGGTATTTGTTTTACATCATGTAAAGACCCCAAAATGCAGCAAATCAACCAGAAATTATTTAATCTGACCAGGCTTTCTTTTTGCCGGTTGCTTTCTGAAAAGTATCGCAGGTTTCCGGTTGGGCATGTCCGGACATAACCAAACATAAAGAAAAGCCTCAGATAGTATTGATAAATGCATCAAATATTGACTATTCTCTAAAATTACGTGATTTACGTTGTTTACTCTGTTTAAATTTTATTAATATTGTTGCACGTAAAATTTTTACTCGTTCATTCAACAACACTAAGCAAGATGGAAAAAATTCTTGGCAAGATATCGCAGGTTATCGGCCCTGTAGTAGATGTTTCATTCGACAATACGGATAAACTACCTTCAATTTATGATGCATTGGTAGTGACCAATGAACATGATGTAAAAATCGTGCTGGAATGCCAGCAACACATGGGAGAAGATACAGTAAGAACCGTGGCCATGGATTCTACCGATGGGCTTTACCGTGGAATGGAGGTTGTTTCTACAGGAGGACCCATCACCATGCCTGCAGACCAAATCATTCGCGGAAGGCTTTTCAATGTAATTGGTGATCCCATTGATGGTTTAGGTCCGGTAAAAGTTGGCAAACGATATAATATCCATAGCGAAGCGCCAAAATTTGAGAACCTGAAGACTGAAACCGAAGTACTGTGCACCGGTATAAAAGTAATCGATATGCTTGCACCCTACCCCAAAGGAGGTAAGATTGGGCTGTTTGGAGGGGCCGGTGTGGGAAAAACGGTTTTAATTATGGAGCTGATAAACAACATTGCCAAAGGATACCAGGGAATGAGTGTTTTTGCCGGAGTTGGTGAGCGAACCCGTGAAGGAAATGATCTGCTGCGCGAGATGATCGAGTCAGGAGTTATCCGCTATGGCGACGAATTCATCAAATCCATGAAAGAGGGAAACTGGGACCTGAGCAAGGTAGATATGGATCAGTTGTCGCAATCACAGGCAACACTGGTTTTCGGACAAATGAACGAACCTCCCGGGGCTCGCGCAAGAGTAGCCCTTTCCGGGCTTTCTGTAGCAGAATACTTCCGCGATGGTGATGATGAAACCTCGGGTTCTGATATTTTATTTTTTATTGACAATATTTTCCGTTTTACCCAGGCGGGTTCCGAAGTTTCTGCTCTGCTTGGGCGTATGCCTTCAGCTGTAGGTTATCAACCCACTTTGGCCACAGAAATGGGCCTGATGCAGGAGCGCATTACTTCTACCAAGCGAGGCTCCATTACTTCGGTTCAGGCTGTTTATGTCCCTGCTGATGACCTCACAGACCCAGCCCCGGCTACAACCTTTTCCCACCTTGATGCTACCACTGTTTTAAGCCGGAAAATATTCGAGCTTGGAATATACCCCGCAGTTGACCCCCTGGACTCTACTTCCAGGATTCTGGCCCCGGAGGTTGTGGGCGAGGATCATTATAACACTGCCAGAGAAGTGAAAATGCTGCTTCAGAGATACAAAGAACTTCAGGATATTATTGCCATTCTGGGTATGGATGAATTGTCGGAAGAAGACCGGCAGGTGGTGAGCAGGGCCAGAAGGGCACAAAGGTTCCTTTCTCAGCCTTTCTTTGTTGCAGAACAGTTTACTGGTCTCAAAGGGACTTTTGTTTCCATTGAAGAGACCCTTAGGGGCTTTAAAATGATTATGAATGGCGATGTGGATGAATACCCCGAGGCAGCTTTTAACCTGGTAGGTACCATAGATGAGGCCATTGAAAAAGGAAAAGCCATTTTAGAATCAAACAAAAACCATTAGATATGTTTCTCAAGGTAATGTCACCGCAGGAGTTTATATACGAAGGTGAAGTGGTACTGGTTCAGTTTCCTGGCACCATGGGATCCTTTGAGGTGCTGCATAACCATGCTCCTTTGATTGCCCGCATCGACAAAGGAAAACTAAAAATCATTGATGAGGGAAGAAATAAATTTTTCCTTGAGGTTAGCCCGGGTATCGTAGAAATCAAGGACAATAAAATTATCGTGCTTACCGAATAGCGCCCCATCTCCATGTGAAATAATTTAGATTTTTTATTCTTGTTTTACAACAGATTGCCCTTCAGACAACAAATTCTGAGGGGCTTATTTGTAGGGGATTTATTATCTTTACCAAAACTAAAATTATAATGGAAAAAAGATGGGTAGTAAAAGACCTTGCCAATGAGGAAATAACAAAAAAATTATCAGAGTCGCTAAATATAGATGAGGTACAGGCCAACTTGCTGGTTCAGAGAGGAGTGAAAAGCTTTGTGGAAGCAAAAGACTTTTTCCGGCCCTCGCTGGATAGTCTGCATGATCCTTTTTTGATAAAAGATATGGATAAGGCCGTGGAAAGGATTGAGCGGGCAGTGAAAGCCGGCGAACGAATCATGGTTTACGGTGATTATGATGTGGATGGCACAACAGCAGTGGCCCTTACATATGCCTTCCTGCGAGACTTTTATGATAAAATAGATTTTTATATCCCTGACAGGTACAAGGAGGGATATGGTATTTCTCTTGAAGGAATTGATGTTGCCGGGAAAAACAATGTCAAGCTGATTATCGCTCTGGATTGTGGTATCAAAGCCATCAAACAGGTGAACTATGCTGCTGAAAAAGGGATAGACTTCATCATTTGCGATCACCACAGACCGGGTGATGAATTGCCCAATGCAGTTGCCGTGGTTGATCCCAAAAGAGAAGATTGCACGTACCCTTTCAAAGAGCTTTCGGGCTGTGGACTGGGCTTTAAACTTGCGCAGGCCTATTATCAGAAAAACAGACTTCCTTTCGAAGATCTCACAAAGTTTCTCGATCTTGTTGCCGTCAGTATTGCTGCCGATATAGTGCCTATTATGGGCGAAAACCGTATTCTGGCATTTTATGGCCTGGAAAGGCTCAACTTATACCCAAGAGCAGGATTCGAGTCTATCCTGTTTTACAGCAACATTATCAGAAAAAGCCAGTCTTGTGAGAAGTCAGTTTTTACACGCGAAATCAATATCGGTGATGCTGTATTTCTTATCGGGCCGCGCATCAATGCCGCCGGACGTATAGAAAGTGGTAATGCTGCCGTTGAGTTGTTGCTCTGCGAACGTATGGGTGAAACCCACCTGCTGAGCCAGAACATCAATAACAACAATACCGAACGTCGCAGCCTCGATACTGAAATCACACGCCAGGCTTTGGCCATGATAGAAAACAACCCAGAGCTTCAAAACAGTAAATCTACAGTGCTTTATAATTCAGAATGGCACAAAGGGGTTATCGGGATTGTTGCCTCCAGGCTTACTGAGCATTATTACCGACCCACCGTAATCCTAACCGAATCCAACGGCGTAATTACTGGTTCGGCACGCTCGGTGAAAGATTTTGATGTGTATGATGCCATTGATGCCTGTAGTGACTATCTGGACCATTTTGGCGGCCATAAATACGCAGCCGGGCTAAGTCTGAAACCCGAAAATCTTGAAGCTTTTCAAAAAGCATTTGAAGAAACGGTGGCCAGCACCATTACCGACAAGATGCTCGTACCTGAGATTGAAATCGATGCCGAACTCAAACTCTCGCAAATAACCCCCAAATTTTTCAGGATACTCCGTCAGTTTGGACCCCACGGACCCGGAAACATGAGCCCGGTGTTCCTTACCAGGGGCGTGATAGATAAAAATACGGCAAGGGTTGTGGGGCAAAAGCATTTGAAGGTTACCGTCAGTCATCCCGACGAACCGGGTGTAAGTTTCAGTGGGATTGCTTTTCAACAGGGTCATCATTATGATGCCGTTGTGTGGGGTAAATACTTTGATATCGTATACCAGATTGAAGAAAACGAATGGAATGGAACCCGCAATCTGCAGCTTAACATCAAGGATATCAAAACTTATCTCAAATAACCTATCTTTGCAAACCGTTTTTTTACCTGGTTTTGTCAATACAAAATCTACTATCATAAACCATAATTCTCGATATTATCAATGGAAACTGTATTAAGTGGCATTCGTTCTACAGGCAACCTGCACCTGGGAAACTATTTTGGTGCGATAAAAAACTTCATCAAAATGCAGCACCAACATCGCTGCTATTTCTTTATTGCCGATTATCATTCGCTCACCACTCATCCCACACCTGAAGATTTGCATCAAAATGTAAGACAGGTTCTGGTAGAATACCTGGCAGCAGGAATAGATCCTGAAGTGGCCACCCTCTATATTCAGAGCGATGTGCCCGAAGTAGCGGAGCTTTATCTTTTGCTCAACATGAATGCATACATGGGAGAGCTGGAACGTTGCACCACCTTTAAGGACAAGGCCCGAAAGCAGACCGATAATATCAATGCCGGGTTGCTTACCTATCCTGTTTTGATGGCTGCCGATATTCTTATTCACAGAGCCACCAAGGTTCCTGTTGGCAAAGATCAGGAGCAGCATCTCGAAATGGCCCGTACCTTTGGCAAACGCTTCAACCGGATGTATAATACTGAGTACTTCCCAGAGCCTTATGCATTCAATTTTGGGGTAGAGCTGATTAAAATCCCCGGCCTTGACGGAAGCACCAAGATGGGCAAATCTGAAGGGGAGGGCAATGCGGTTTTTCTTGCCGATGATCCCAAAACCATCAGAAAAAAAATAATGCGTGCTGTAACCGATAGCGGCCCAACAGAAATGAACCAGCCCAAAGCCCAGGCCATAGAGAATATCTTCAACATCATGAAGGTAGTTTCGTCTGATGATACTGTGAGCTATTTTGAAGATCAATACAACAGTTGCCAAATCCGTTATGGCGATTTGAAAAAACAACTGGCCGAAGATGTCATTGTATTTACTACTCCCCTGCGGGAAAAAATACTTGAAATAAGTGCTGATGATGTGTATCTTAGCAAAGTAGCAAGAATGGGCGCAGAAAAAGCCCGCGAGAGTGCAGCCAAAACAGTAAAAGAGGTTCGGGAAGTTATCGGTTTCAAACCTTTCTGAGAAATCATCCATCTTCAGTTACTTTTAGGCTGTGGTAGAAAAATGCCGAAACACTGACTCATTGCCCTTTTGAAATATAAATATAAACGTATATGAAGCCATGGAAAAGTTTGTCCGGCATTGCATCGTGGGCGATGCGGCTGGCGCTTGTAGTATTTATTTATCACCGGTTTTTCGGTATTTTTATGCAATTTAACCTTAGCGGGCAACGGTTCTGGTTTGCTGCCGGTTTCGTAGTTTTTGGATTGCTCCTCTTTATTGGCGGATTCACCAAAAACGCATTGACGGTAATTGCCGGGCTGGGTTTGCTCATATTGTCAGTTTTACAGCTGGTTACAGGCTACCAGGGGTTCACCGGAACTCTTGTGCAGTGGCTGATAATCAGCTCCATGTCTATGTACTTTTTATCAAACGGAAACAAATAACAGTAACCAGATGCAAAAGAATATTGTAACAGCGAAAGAGAAAGAAACGGTTGTACTGGTTGGGGTTATTCTTGGACGGCAGTCAGAAGAAACGGTAGCCGAATACCTTGATGAGCTGGAGTTTTTGGTAGATACCGCAGGGGGAAAAACCCTGAAACGCTTTACACAAAAACTGGATAGGCCCGATAAAACCACCTTCGTAGGAAAAGGGAAGCTGGAGGAGATAACCGAATATATCAAGGAAAATGAGATCGATATCCTGATATTTGATGATGAGATTTCTCCTTCTCAGCAGCGCAACGTAGAGAGGGCTGTAAAATGCCGGGTGCTGGATCGCAGCAACCTTATTCTCGACATTTTTGCCCTGCGTGCCCGATCGGCCAATGCCCGCACACAGGTGGAACTGGCACAATACCAGTACCTGCTGCCACGCCTTGCCGGTATGTGGACCCACCTGGAACGCCAAAAAGGGGGTATCGGATTGAAAGGACCCGGTGAACGGGAGATTGAAACCGACCGCCGTATCGTACGCGACAGAATTTCATTGCTGAAAAAAAAGCTGGAGCAAATTGATAAGCAAAAGTCAACCCAGCGCTCAAACAGAGGAAATATGGTTAGGGTGGCCCTGGTAGGATACACCAACGTGGGCAAATCAACCATCATGAACATGCTCAGCAAGTCGGAAGTATTTGCTGAGGACAAACTATTTGCAACCCTGGATACCACGGTGAGAAAAATGGTGATTGAAACACTGCCCTTCCTGCTTTCTGATACGGTAGGGTTTATCCGAAAACTGCCCCATCATCTCATTGACTCTTTTAAGTCTACCCTTGATGAGGTAAGAGAAGCCGATATATTGCTCCATGTGGTGGATATTTCACACCCCAATTTTGAAGAACAGATAGCGGTGGTAAAAGAAACCCTTAACGATATCCTTGGCGACGACCAAAAGGAAACAATCATGGTTTTCAACAAAATAGATAATTATTCCTTTGTGCAAAAAGAGGAAGATGACCTTACTCCCGCCACCAAAGAGAATATGAGCCTGGAGAGCCTGAAGCAAACCTGGATGGCACAGGAAAATGCCCCCTGTATTTTTATTTCTGCCAAAGAAAAAGACAATATAGAAAACTTCAGGAAAATGCTGTATGAGAATGTGCTGACCATTCACAAGGTTCGATATCCTTATGATGTACCCAATTATAAACCCTGGGGCGAGGATTTCGACAACCCCGACAACCCCTGATAATTTCTGTTACAACTTTGAACTTTTCACCCCAGAGGCACCAAAATCCAGACCGCCAAAAAGTACATCTATATGCACATTCTCTTTATACACACCATTGGTAAAAATAAATACGGAGGAGGAGAGAGGTGGGTTATAAAAGCTGCTTCCGGTCTTGCCGGGCGCGGGCATGATGTAACTGTTGGAGGGAGAGGGGGTTCTGTTTTACTGGCAGAAGCTGAGAAACGGGGAGTTAAAACCCACACATTCAACATATTGAGCAACCTTAGCATTTACCAGGCCTTTCGCATAGCACGCTACATCCGCAAAAATAAAATTGATGTGGTTTTTACCAAAGGTCGTGATCAATTGGTTTCTGGGTTGGCAGCCAGATGGGGTGGTGCCTCATTGGTTTTAAAAAGGAGCGGGCTACCTCCTTCAGGAAAAAGCAAGAAGAATATGTTTCTCACCCGCAAGTTTGTTGATGGTATTGTTACCAACACTCATTCCATTGAAAAAATTTACCACCAGATGGGATTTACTGAACCAGGATTTGTGAAAGTGATTTACAATGGACTGGAGATAAACAAGGCTTGCGAACCCTACGATTTTACCAGTAAATTCCCAGGCAGGACAATGGTAATGTGTTTGGGAAGACTTGTTGCGTCACATAAAGGCTATTTCTTCCTGCTGGATGCAATTTCTGAAATTAAAAAGCAATTTCCTCAATTGCTCTTTTTTATTGTGGGTGAAGGCAAAGATAAACAACGACTCATAGACTATGCCAGGGAGAAAGGGGTAGACGAAATGGTCCATTTTGAAGGCTATGTCCATGATCCCTCTCCTTACCTAAAAGCATGTGATTTCTTTGTTCATGCATCTCTTTATGAAGGGATGCCTAATGCAGCCATGGAGGCAATGGCTTATGGTAAACCTGTAATCATGACACGCGTGAATGGAGCAGAAGAACTTAGCAATAATGGTCAGTTTGCTTATCTTATTCCTCCTTTTGATTCCTCTGCTATTGCTGAGGCGCTAAAGTTTGCCATGGGTAATCCGGAGGATTTCAAAATTACAGGCGAGAAAGCCAAAACTTTTGTTCGTCAGAAATTTGGCATGGAAACAATGGTGACGCAACTGCAAGCCTTCATCGAACAAAGGATGCAAGTGAAAAAGAACAAATAAATTGTAATTTTCTCAATATGGTAATTTCCGGAATTTTGCTCAAAGTTCCTTACTGGCTTACCTGGAAGGTGAAAAAGCTCAACCACACCCTTGATGGTTTGGTTTTTTATGTGGCTACAGAGCACGATTACCGGGTTATTGAAAATCTCTTGCCTCATTTGCCCTCCTCTTTTCTCCTTACTACACGCAGCAAGACGGTTGTAGAATTGCTTCAAGCCAAAGGGCTACCGGTAAAAAAATGGCCTGCTTTTCCTGAAGTGCTTGTTATGGTGCGTCATGCATTTCACCTCTTTCCGGTGGCAGAGATAAAAAAAATAGGAATGAGGCACGGGCCATATCATTTCAAACGCATGATAAATGCCAAAAAGTATAATATATTTGATGTGTTCTTGTTTACCTCCTCGCATGAGGCAGATATTGCCAGAACCATGGGTATTAAGGGAGCTGTTTCGGGAGGTTATCCCCCACTTGATAGTTTTAAAGATGAAAAAGTTATCAGTAAAAGTACCTGTCTGTTTGAAAATGCCAGTCTCGATAAGAATAAAATAACATTGTTGTTTACTTCCACCTGGGACAAATCCGGGATGAGTGCCATTGATCGTTGGGCCGACAAGCTGACTAACCTGGCAGACCAGTTTAACATCATGGTAAGTCTGCATCCTGCTATCTCTTTCAAATGGAAAAGCATAATCCAACAACAAGGTGTCTGTATTGTAAACAGCCAGCAAATGGCAGAGGCGATGCTTCTGGCCGATTTTCTGATAAGTGACACCAGTTCGGTCATTGCCGAATTTTGCGCCCTTAATAAGCCTGTTATCGCCTTTAGAGTCCCTTTCAGCCCCCGGCTAACACCCGAGATTGGGAAAATGATCAGTGAAATTAGCTTGCAAATTGATCAGGTAGATGAACTATCCGGTGCAGTTGAGCGATATAGGATTCAACCAGATTTGAAAGAAAAAGATCGGGAGTATTGGAACAAGATTATTTTCGATGACACAAACATTTCTCATGGCAATAAGGCCGCTGAGATTATTTTGAGGTTTTTAAAAAGTAAACACTGATACTACTCTTTGTTGTTTGTATGATTATTGTCTGGGTTGTTAATTAATTTCCAGGGGTATAAAACACCAAAATACAAAGTGAAAAATGTAAAGAATGTTTGGCCCGCCTGGGCATCAATGGGATTGTTGGCCAGCATGGAAACCAGCATGATTACCAGGAAAAGGTTAAAGGGCAGATATTTCCAGACTTTAGATAGCATTACATAGCGCCAATAAATCAAAAAGAAAAGTATAGCGCCCAACACACCGAAAGTATTCAGAAACAGCAGGTACTGATTGTGGGGTTTGAAATGATAGTTGTCAAGAGGGGAGTCGATACTTTCCAGTCCATAATACATAGCTATAAAGATATCTCCCGTGCCCCAGCCCAGAATGGGTTTTTCTTTGAATGCAATCCAGGAGGCCTGCCAGAACTCCAGGCGCTGGGCAAATGAAAAGCCTGTGGGATCTCCCATTTCCCTGTACCAGTAAATTTCCCAAACTGTTTGATGTAATCTTGTTTGTACCCCGGGCCACTCCAGGTAGAGATAATTGGTTACGCCCCTTTCTATAGCCCGGATTTCTTCTTCTTCAAGTCGCGATAAGGCTTCTTTGTCTTTCCTTTCTCCTTTGGATGAAAGATACCGCAGAACATTGTCTCTTATGAGGTTGCCACGAACATCTTTTCCATTATATTCTTTTTCACTCAGCTGGTTCCATTTTTCGCGCAACTCGGAATCGGCAATGAATCTGTATACGTAATGGCCATTTTCGCGCATTGGGTTGCTTAAAGAATGCGTGTATGCGTTGCCTTCAGCTGATTTTTCGCTCAAAGATTCCTTTGGAACCTCAATGGTTTTACTCACCAGCTGATACATCGAACTGATTAAATACACTCCGGATATTATTGCTGCCAGAAACAGTGATACAATGGATGCTTTTATCCAGAGGCTTTTGATACGGTGAGAAAATCTGATGAACAGAAACAGAATCATCCCGCCAAAGCAAATCAGACCGGTAAAAGAATTGAGGATAAAAAGGAAAACAATGAGCCATGCTACAACTACCCATGCCAAAATGCGCAATCGATAATCTTCTGTCAGTTTATGAGTGAGCCATGGTAGCATACCGATGGTCATGCAAATCATCATGCTTAGATACACATGAGAAATATAAGGCGAAACATGGCGAAAGTTTGTATAGCTTTCGGTTATAAACACATAAAAACCGATAAAGGAGGTAACCAGTACGGAAGCAAAAAAAACATAGGCAAGCAGATATACCTGCCAGCTGCGAATGGGCTTGGAGGAGGCAACCATAAAGGTCAGGGTGAGCATGGGGAGCTTGTCTACAAGGTTTTTTCCCAGGGCATATCGCAAGTCTTCCGTCCATAGCAAAGCCACCACATAAATGCTGAACAGGGAAAGAAATGTTATGGCTGCTTTATTGCTTTTGAAACGCTGGAATTTCTCGCGATAATTCCCTTCCAGAAGCCAGTTGGCTCCCATGAGCAATTGGCTGAGACTCATCACAAACCTGGAGGTAGGCATGGCTGCAGCCAGGATGCACAATAAAACAAAGTATATCCAGGTATGTGTGTTTTCAGAAAAAAGGGGTAGTGATTTTTTGCCCTTCATGGGAATGTATTTGTTGAATATCCTGTGCAAATCTAAAGATTTTGGATTACAGTATAAGCATATTCAGCAATTATACTGAAACAGATGAGGCTAATTTATTGTATTTTTGCAAATTGTTTAACAACAGAAGGATATAATTCGAACATCCACATGTCTTACACCTTTTAAGGATGTTTGAAGCTGCGAAATTTGCACCGTATAAATTATGGTTTTACCACATCGTAATTCAGCAAGACTATTCCTATCCTGCATTTTCATGGTTTGTAGCACAGTTACTTTTGGGCAGACAACATTTTATGCTGAAGGAATAGCCGGTTATACATTCAGTCACAGGACTTTTTATCTGGGCCAGGAATATGCAAGGAATATTAACGGAGCCTCCTTTAGTCTGGGTTCCCGGATAAACGTACCCATATCCCACCGGTGGAGCTTTCAAACAGGAGTTTATGGCATGGGTATTGCCGTAACCGGGCGTGTAGGTTTTTCGGAATATACATCCCGAAGTCTGAAAATTTACATCCCTTTCCTGGCTGGCATCAACATTAATGACCAAATAAAACTTTCAGCCGGAGGTGGAATAAGAAACAATAAGGATTTGAAAATGTTTCATATACGGGGTTCTCACAACATAAGGTTTGATATGAATTTACGAATGGATTATCAAATCGGTAATCGCTTGAATTTAATGTTATCATTGCATCAAAATGCCGGATTGCCCAAGGTTTACCTGCTAAATGATCCCTCTTTACATATTCAAACGGGAGTCAGCTATAGATTGTTTTCGAAATCTGACAGACCTTTATCGGGCGATAAAAGCTGGCAGCATGATCGATTCAACACAAAATCGAAAGCCAACAAGACGAGCCAAACGCATATGTCAAAAAGCAAAGCAACGAAATGAAGAAGATTGTTATCATTTTTATCCTTTCTGCACTTCTGGCTTCTTGTTCAGATTTCCAGGAGAAGTTCAGTCATGAATTCCCGCAGGTAGGGGATATCAACCCCATTAGCATGGATTTCGGGCTTGCAGTGGTTAACCTTACCATGAATCCACAAGAGTATAATCATATGTACGAAAACTATTGGAGCGACATATATGTTTACGGATTGATGGATGTCTATCGGGATAATGAGCTTGTATTTTCTGCAGCCAATGTCCGTTTCGGAATCAAAGGTTCTGGATCCAGGAAGTATGAACTCAAATCATTGGGTGTTAGATTTGAACAACCCATTGACAATCAAATGCAAACTGTTCTAAACCCGGTGAGCATAATGTCCCGGCATAATCTTGATTTGCTTTACAGCCTGCGATTGCGAAATTCGGGCAACGATTTCAGCAACAGTTTTAATCCCACCATGATTAAGGATATCTCATACACACAACTGGCCATGGATGCGGGCCTTGATCTTGATTTGATGTATGGTGAGCAGGCGGCGGTTTTTCTAAATGGCAAATTTCTGGGGGTAATGAACATCAGGTCGGAGTCTACGGCAAGGGGAATAGCAGGGTTATACCAAACAACACCTGATAGGATATCCCTGGCAAAGATCAGTCCGGATAATGAGAATGACGCAGTAATCATTGAAATACAAAACGGCGATTACCAGCGAATCCGGAATTTACTCGATGCTATTGATAATCGCAATACTCTCTACGTCAGACAAGAGATAGATGTGAACAATTTCATAGATTACATCATTTTTAATACTTTTATTGCCAATCGGGACTGGCCCCATAATAATGTCAGGATTTTTGCTGTTGGAGATGCGCCGTTCCGGTTTTTTATGTTTGACCTTGATCATGCCAACATTTCACATAAGAAAAGGGGACCACTTACCTTTCTTGACCGGGTGCGCAGCAACCCGGTAACAGACCTGTTTTATCTCTTGTACGAAGATGAAGCGTTTCAAAACCGTTTTTATGAGAGATTCTCCCAGCTGCTGGCCTCAGGTCTGCTGGCTCCTGAACGGTTCAGAGAGATAGTAATTATGCACTATAAAAACATTGACAAGGTTATGCCTTTTCATATTGAAAAATACCGCCAGCCTGCTGCAATGGCAGAGTGGTACAGAAATGTGGAACAGTTGAACGTCCATTATGAAATCAGAGAAGCAATGATGAGGAAGTTTATTCTTGAAGAGTAACCAGTAGCAAGAGTTATCCGGTTAATTCCCACACCTGGCTCCAGAGAATTGGTTAATCATGAATGCTTCACCCCAAAATTAACCATTTGCTGAAAAAAATTACAATGCACAGGCAGGTGCTAAAAAAACATTCCGTTGAAATACAGAAATACATCAACAATACTTCAGGCCAAAAGGTTATTGCTGTTCAGTTTTTGCCTTTCTTTTTGGGCTTTCTCCGAAGGAGCGATTGCTCAACAGATTTCCATCAATGAGTTCATGTCTTCCAATGGTTCTGTTATAGCCGATGAGGATGGAGACTATGAAGACTGGATAGAGCTTTTTAATTACGGTTCAGAACCCGTTAATCTCAACGGATTTTTCCTTTCAGATGATTACGGCGATCCCTACAAATGGAAGTTTCCCGGTGTGGTTGTCCATCCCGGAGATTATCTGCTGGTGTGGGCTTCGGGCAAAAACCGCAGGAATGCTTCCCTGCCCCTACATACCAACTTTAGCATCGTCAGGAACGGAGAAGAGCTGATTTTAACCTCTCCTGACGGGACGCGGATAGATGAGTTAAAACCTGTGTATCTGAATCGCAACAGTTCCTTTGCCCGGTATCCTGACGGTACGGGGTCATGGTTATTCTCTCTGAACCCTACTCCCGGCGCTCCCAATGAGCCACACCCTTCAGGTGACATGCCGGTTCATTTCTGGCTGTTCGACTCCAATATCCCCAACAATACACCTCTGGAAGCCCTGGATCCTGCTTATTCACTGGTGCCCGGTGGGTATATCCGGTATGTATCCTGTCTTGAGGGGTATCCCTTTCACCAGGAACACCCCTTCTGGAGAAAAGCCTCCATGGAGCGAAGAAATAAGCCAATTTCATTGAACTACCTGCCTGAAATCAATAATCATCTTCCATTTGGTGAAGCAGGAGTAAGGGGATTGCAGATCAAGCAACCTTTTTACCACCAGGGACAACAAAACACCATGATTTTCCATGCCCCGGCAACAGGGTTTTCAAACATCATTTTCCGGTTTGCGGCTATTGACGAAGGAGCAGCAGATAAATTGCAGATTGCATACAACATTGACCCATCAGGAACTAACTGGATCCCCTTACCTGAATTCATGTCTCCCTTCATCCTGGGAGATCAATATTTGTTATTTCAGGCCGACTTCAGTGATATTCACGGGGTATCCAACAATGCAGATTTTAAAATCAGAATCCGGTTCGAAGGATATGATATGGAGGCCGATGAGGGAAACCGGGTGACTTTTAACAACATCAGTTTATCAGGAACTCCATTACCCATTCACTACGTAAACATTACAGCGGGTCGAAACGGAATGGTAGCTCCCTTTGGGTTTACACCCATATTTGACCGAGAGGACATTGCCATCACCTTTTACCCCACCCAAAATTATGTTGTGGATACGCTTTGGGTGAACGGAAAGGATTTTACCGATCAAATCAGCACCGATCCATTCAATGTAAGTGTTCTTTTTCTGGAGAAAATAACTGAAAATACAAGCGTACATGCTAATTTTGCCCTCGATGAAATGTATATTGAAAGTCAACCCGGCCGTGTGCTGGTGTATCCCAATCCATCTTTTTTGGGCGACATTCACCTGAAGTCCACAGACTGGATTCACGAATTGAAGGTTTTTGATAGCACCGGAGCCCTTGTGATGAGGCAGCCCATAGAAAATCATCACTATACGCTAAGGCTGGATGTTCGGCGAGGAATGTACCTTTTTCGGATTCGAACCAGCGAAGGAGTTGTTTTTAAAAAAGTTCAGGTATTGAATTGAAGCCACTTTGGAATGATGAACAAAAATAGTATTCGGGATTACTTATCCTATCCGCTTATGGGGTTCCTCTACCTGCTATCCTTTTTGCCCTTTTGGATTCTTTATGGGTTTTCGGCATTTCTAAGCTTTTTGCTGCATCGGGTGTTTCGTTACAGGTTAAACATCGTGCGACAAAACCTCCGAAACTCTTTTCCCGGAAAAACGGAAAAAGAATTGAGAGCCATTGAAAAAATGTTTTACCGCAATTTTTCTGATATTATGGTGGAGGTTGTTAAATTTAAAACGATACCCATTTCCAGCCTGAAGCAGCGATGCCATTACCCGGAAAGATCAATAGAATTGCTTAACAACTATTATGATCAAGGCCGCAGTGTAATGATTGTGATGGGGCATATGGGCAACTGGGAATGGGCAGGAGCCTCCTATCCTCTTTATAACAAGCACAAGGTCCTTACCGCCTATCGTCCTTTGCGAAACAAGATCTTTGACAAAGATACCCTGAAGATGCGTCAGCGAACAGGGAACTTGCTTGCAAGCATGAAAAACCTGCCACGGGAAATGATAAAGCAAAGAAACCAGGTTACTGCAACTGCCCTTATTGCCGATCAAACACCTTCTCCTGACAATGCATTCTGGATAAAATTTCTACACCAGGAGACTCCCTTTTTCAGGGGCACAGAATTGTTGTCTCAAAAATTCTCTACTCCTGTGTTCTGGGGTTCGGTCAGAAGGATCAAAAGAGGGTATTATCAAATTGAGCTTGAGCTTATAACAGAGAACCCCTCTGCTTTTGAAAAGCCCGGAAGCCTTACCTGTTTATTTGCCTCCTACCTCGAAAGGGACATCAGTGCACAGCCGGAGAGCTGGCTGTGGTCGCACCGCCGATGGAAGCACCAGCGTCCAGAGAAGGCCCAACTGGGCTGTGTCACACAAAAACTTACGGATATTAACGACTGATTTTGAAACGCTCACCGATACCTAAGGAGGTGATACGGCCTGTTTCGTCTGTTTCTTTATCAACCGTGAGTGATGTTCCTGTAATATGGCTGATACCGGCAAGCCCCATTCCGGCAATATCCCAAAGCCCGAAATTGCGATCGGTAAAAGGGTTTTCCATATTCTTGAAATCAACCCCGGTCCTTCTTTCAATCCCGCTATAGGCAAGGCTTGCAAGTGATGTATAGCGCTGTTCTTCCATGCCTTGTGGTAGCGGTAGCTCGTCCTCTTCTTCGTTCGCCATGTCAATATTACCTGCGTAAGTAAACCAGTAAAAATCTTCCCGGATTTCGATGGTTTGTGGTTGCTGATCCCGAATATTCAGATTTATCGTCTCTTTAGGGTTCATAAATGCAAGCTGCGATACATCCATACGGGCAGGTTGCAGGGTTGTTTCCTGTGGTGAAGCCTCAATAGCAGACAATATGGTTTTTAGGGGCTGAATTTCAGGCAGCGTTTCCGCCAATACGGGCATTTCTTCCACAGGTGCTCTATGGGCGGTTTCTTCTTTTTGTTCGGGGGTGGCAGCTGGGATCTGTTCTTCTGCAACCTGCTGCAGATGCAAAGAACCAGGCAGGAGGAAGTAAAGAGACACCATAAATGTTAACAATGCTGCTGCAACGGCAAGCCTGCGGATCATCAAAGCACGGGCACCGATCACATGCTTTTTAAGAGATGCTTTGGCAGGGAACACGATGGAAGTGTCTGCTTCCAGTTTGCTCAGGCTGTAAAGGGTAAATGCCTTTCGGGCTTCAGGACTCTCTGCGACAGCTTTCAGTACTTGTTTTTTTTCTTCCGTTCCAAGGTCTCCTTCATGGTAAGCTATGATTTTTTTTTCGCTGATGGTGGCAGGGTCAGAATCGCTGACAGGTATTTTGAGCAAATCCCTGTCAAAGGGCAGGGGAGTTGTTTCTTCCTCAAGCACGACCATCTCAAAAGCTTCAAATTCCTCTTTCAATGAGGGGTTTTGCGCAAGAAACTCCATGAGTTGAGCTTTCTGACCTTTGGTCAGATTTCCCTCATGGTAATCGAGGAAGTAAGCTTCATAATTTTCTCTTGTGATTTTCATTGCTGTAAGGTTTCAGGTCTGTTGATTAAGTGCTGTAATGGTCTTTTGTAAGGGTTGTTGTTTTTACGTGGGTTTGTAATTTTGTGATTTGCTTTATTTAGAGTGTGATATGGTTGATTGTGCAGTTTTATACCACCATATCCAGTTTGCCAATATAATTTTTCAGATAAGTGCGGGCCCTGTAAATGTATACTTTTACCTGCGATTCATTGAGTTTTGTTATTTCTCCTATTTCCTGGTATGAGTATCCTTCATAGTCGCGGAGCATGATTACGTGTCGTTGTATCTCCGGAAGTTTTGAAACAGCTTCGTTAAGCACTTCTTTCAGGTCGCTGTAGCTGTTGTTTACCTGGTGTTTGTTAAAGGCTTCCTCATTCAGTTCTGTTTGCTTTTTATCTTTTCTGATGGCATCAATCATGGTGTGATAGGCCGTAGTAAACAAGTAGGATTTAGCCTTGGCAAATTCAATGTCACCTGCTTTTGTCCACATTTTCTCAAAACTATCCTGTACGATGTCTTTTGCCTTATCCTCATCTTTGATGTTTTTCAGAATAAAGCGGTAAACGCCGTCGGCATGTTCATCCACACAATGATTGTATTCCTGTGCCGTCATCTAATTTAAGCTGTTGTTTTGTTGCTGTTTATGAATGTGACGTAATGAGCTGCCGGAATGTTACAGGGGGAGGAATAAATTTTTTTAAAGATAATGAAATCGGGAATAATGGGTGTAAACAGTTTGTCGTTTATCGGGTCCACTCAAGGGTTTCAACCAGGTGCATTATATCTTCACGAATGAAATCAATAACAGGAGCCAAAGAGTCATTGTTGGGAGAAACACCAAAATACAGCGAACCTCTCAAAAAGTGGCTCACACTATCGGTGAGATGAAACTGAATGGGAGAGGCCGCTTCCTTTCCCCTGATCTCATATAGGATGCCAAAGACCTGCTGCTCCTCGTTGGTGTATATCCTTTCGTTGAAACCGGTAGCCTTGGGAATATGTCTGTTGATAAAATTGCGGCCATCTTCGATATAATCGTTAAGGGCCTCTTCATTATGAACAGGTTTGTAGCTCAAATGAACCACAGCCTGGAAATCAGGGAAGTAGATGTCTGCCCACCAGGGTTCGGCATTGGGTCTTCCATCGGGTATTACTTTTGCATAAACAGGGTAGCTGAATCGATAGGGAAAGATGGTATCGAAGTCTCGATAGTCTTTTTCGGGCAGATCAATGCGGAAATAGGCCCGGGGAAGGGGAGTATGACTGCTCTCGCATGAGACATTGAGCAAGAGTGACAGGATTACAGCAAAGAAAATAGTTAGGTTGGTCTTCATTAAATAAATCTGTTTTGTAGTACAAAAAAGACGCAAAATCCGGCGAATTATTGTCGATGCTATTTTATTGCAACACGAATACGCTTTATCCTGCGATTGTCCACGGCATCAATAATTAAATCAAAACCATTGAAGCTGATTTTTTCTCCCTTGTAGGGTATTTCCTGCCTCACTTCAAGAATAAGGCCGGCAAGGGTGTCTGCTTCTCCTTTTATCTCATTGAAACCAGCATAGTCAATGCCGGTAATTTTGCAAAAGTCTTTCAGCAGGGTGCGTCCTTCAAATACATAATTCTTATTGTCTACCTTGGAGTAAATGGTTTCTACGATGTCGAATTCGTCATTGATTTCCCCTACAATTTCCTCCAGGATATCTTCCAGGGTAATGATACCAGCGGTGCCGCCATACTCATCGACTACTATGGCCATGTGTATTTTCTTTTCCTGAAACTCTTTCAAAAGGTCATTGATTTTTTTGCTTTCAGGAACAAAAAAGCAGCTTCGTATAAGATTCACCCAACGGAAATCCGGGGTTGAATCAAGATGGGGCAGCAAATCTTTTATGTAAAGAATGCCGGTAACATTGTCAAAGTTTTCTTTGAATACAGGTATACGACTGTAACCGGCTTCAACAATGGTTTGTATCAGCTCATTAAAAGGTGTGTTTTCATCCACGGCCACCACATCCATCCTGCTTTTCATAATCTCCCGTGCATTGATATTGCTGAATTGCACAATGCCGTAAAGAATTTGTTTGTCTTCTTCAGTACTTTTTTCATCGTGTGCAAGGTCAATGGCATGCGACAACTCATCTGCACTAAAACCTGATTTTCTGACATCCAGTTTTTTGTCAATTAAGTTGGTGGTTTTTACCAGTAGCGTGCTTAAAGGGTAAAAAACGCGGCGAAGAGTAATCATCATACCCGACATGAACAGGGCAAAACTAAGGGCATTCTGCGTGGCATACACCTTGGGCATTACCTCGGCAAAAAGGAGCAGCAGAAAAGTTACCACAATTACCTGCACAATAAAACCAACAATAAAATAGTCCTCAAAATTGAAAACAATGGAGGTGACAAATGTGGAGATAATAATTACGGCAATGTTTACAACATTGTTGGTTATGAGAATGGTGGCAAGCAACCGTTTGGGTTTTTCCATCAGGCTTATGACCCTGAGAGCCCGTGTGCTGCCATCGTCATGTAAATCTTCTAACTGGGAATGTTTCAGGGAAAAGAATGCAATTTCCGAACCCGATACCAATGCAGACAGGATCAGCAATATAGCCATGACAAACAATGCGATGGCTGCTTCGGTATTAAAGGTGTTAAAAAACGACAGTATAATTGAAACAAAACAAGAATAAGGTTCAGGCGAATCTTCCAAGGTAATAATAGCTTTGATTTCATTGCAAAAGTAATACAAATTTGCTCATAAAGTCAACATTTTGTTGACAATACACTTTTTACCTTAATTTTGCAGCCAACCGTAATAGTATTGCTCAGGTGCAAAAACAAAATTCCTGCGCAAACATTGACAAGAAGAGAGTCTTGATGGATAAAACAGGCATGTATTATTTTCTTGCATCGATTCTGTCCCTCGACTTCAAGCCGGAGAACAGGGGAAAGCTAATGGAAGGTTTTCTTTCCGGGAAGATTAACTGGAATGGGTTTGTGAAACTGGGCAGCGATAACCTGGTGTTGCCGGCATTATACCTCAATCTCCATAAACACAACCTCACTGCTTATCTGCCCGATGACCTCAATGAGTATTTGCTGGGCGTGCTTGATCTCAACAGGGAGAGAAACCAGAAGGTATTGAAGCAGGCCCTTTTTGCAAGAGATACTTTCCGCGCTGCTGACATCGAATGTGTTTTTATGAAAGGTACCGCCAATATGCTGGATGGGTTGTATGGTGATATTGGGGAACGAATGGTATATGATCTGGATATACTGGCAGAGGAGGGCAAAATGCTGCAGGCAGCTGAAATCCTTCACAAGCATGGATTTGTAACGCAGAAAGGTTTTAACCCACGGGCCATGGAATCTACCATGCACTATCCTATTCTGTTGCGCAGCGATATGGTGGCAGGTATAGAAGTGCATCGAATGGCCGTGCAGTACCTTTATCAGAAAAACTTCACCACCTCGCAGATACACAAACATAAAGTTGAAGCTTCATCTGAGGATGGATTCTGGGTAATGAACCTCCGCGACAGGATTATCCATAACTTTCTGCACGCACAGCTGATGCACAGCGGACATTATCATGCAGATGTTTCTCTTCGTGATCTCTATGATTTGCTTCTGCTGAGCCGCAAAGAGGATGCTTTTGAAATCTTCAGAGACTATGGGCATTACCAAAGAAAATCCTATCCCTACCTGAAACTGATGCATAAGGTGTTTGATCTGGAAATGCCTTCCGGACTCGCCAAAAACAACTATGGCTGGTTTTTTCTCAAAAGGCAGCAATATACATTAAAGATGAGCAGCACAAAGCTGCGCCGCTATCATCTGGTGATCATGTTTTTCCAGAAATACATTGTGTTGCCCATGCGGGTGCTTTGGAATCAGAAAGCCCGTAATTATGTTTTTTCACGACTTACTGATCGCTCCTGGTACAAACAGCATTTTGAGGCCATCAAACGCTTGTTAAGCAAGGGGTAAATTATTTTAACTCATCGATAAGGTTGTCAACCAGCCGGCTGGCACCAATCCTCAACCAGTCCTTGCTGAGCCACTCACTACCCAGTATTTCTTCGGTAAGAATGTAATACCTGAGAGCTGTTGCGGCATCACCAATTCCTCCGGCAGGCTTTATTCCCACCATCTTTCCGGTTTTGGTGTAATGGTCTTTTATGGCATCAAGCATTACCACCATGGCCATTTCTGTAGCTGCGGGCTGTATTTTGCCGGTTGAGGTTTTTATGAAATCGCCCCCCGCTTTGATGGCGATTTCACTGGCACGCCTGATAAGGGTTGCCGAATGCAGCTCTCCTGTTTCCAGGATAACTTTAAGGTGAGCATTGCCGCAGGCTTCCTTGATAGCTGCAATTTCATCAAAAACAAGGTTATACTCTCCCTGGAGAAACTTGCCCCTTGAAATTACCATGTCAATTTCATCTGCACCTTCATCCACAGTGTATTTTACTTCTTCTACCTTGATGCGGATGGGGGATTGGCCGGCAGGAAAAGCTCCTGCTACCGCTGCTACCCTGAGATTGCTTCCTTCAAGAGCCTTACGGGCGGTGGCAACCAGGGTGGGATATACACAAACTGCTGCCACATTGGGCAGTCCCAATCCCAGCTTGTCAATGGTCATCCCTTTTTTGCACATGGCGCGAACCTTTTCATCGGTATCTGCTCCTTCAAGGGTGGTTAGGTCTATTAAACCCATTATTGTGGTAAGCGTTTTTTTTCTGTCAATGTTCCCTTCCCGGGCGCTTATCAGTTCTTTTATTTTCTCATTGATTGCTTCATCGGAAATAGTGATGGTTTTGCTGAAGTTTTCCATATTACAGGTTTTTTAGGTTTCTTGTTGCAATTGAGTCGGGTTCGAATCCCTCAAAAAAAGGGGTGTTGTGGCAAATTTTACAGGCAAAAACTGCATTACCTGATACTCGCATTCAACTCCTTTTGCAATGTTTGGGAAATTCGCTCCATTACCTTGTCGATCTCTTTGTCAGTAAGGGTTTTCTTTTCATCAACAAGGGAAAAGCTCACGGCATAGGATTTTTTACCGGCACCTATTTTTTCATCCCGGTAAATGTCGAATAAGCGTACTTTTTTAAGCAACCTTTTTTCAGCAGTCTTTGCCAGTCTTTCTATGTCACTGAATTTTACATCGGAATTGATAAGCAATGCAAGATCTCTTCTTACTTCAGGAAATTTGGGTATTTCACTGTAACGAATCATATGTTTGTCCTGAAGTTCCAGTACCAGCTCCCAGTTAACAGAAGCATAAAAAACATCCTGTTTCAGGTCGAATGACTTGAGGAAAGTGCGGGATACTTCTCCCAGTTCCAGCAATGGCTTATCGTTGAAAAGAAACCTGATGCCTGCCTCCAGGAAGCCTTCTCCGTGAATTTCTTCTGCAATTGCATCGTCCATGCGAACATTCATTTTTTGCAGCAAAACCATTACTTCTGCTTTCAGATCGAAAAGGGTGACAGGTTTATGTTTTGCATACCAGCTTTCAGGATTCAGGTTGCCGGACATAAATAGCGAAAGCATTCTCTGTTCGCGGTAGCCGGACAATTTCAGCGGACCCTCATTGGCTTTGTTCTCTTCTTTGAAGTAGATGTTTCCAAACTCGTAAATTTTCAAATCTGCCACCTTTCGGTTTTGATTCCAGGCAATGGTTTCCATCCCTCCAAAAAAGAGACTCTGGCGCATTACACCCAAATCCTGGCTCAGAGGGTTAAGGATATGAACAATACCGGCAGACTCGAAAAGTTCGCTTTGATAATAATTCGCCCGGGTGAGCGAATTGTTCATGATTTCGTTAAAACCACGATTGCTAAGGATATCAGATGCTATATTCTGGAGTTTTTCCTTATCAGGTCTGGGCGAAGATACAATTGAAGCGTGCAATCTTTCGGGCAGTTCAATGCTGTTGTATCCGTATATTCTCAGAATTTCTTCTACTACATCTGCTTCGCGCGTTACATCTACCCTGTAGGGAGGAATTTCCAGCTCAAGCCCTTCTGCTGTTTCCTGCTTGATTGCGATTTCCAGCGAAAGCAGAATTTTTTTGATGGTTTCCTTTTCAATGGCCTTGCCAATGAGGGTAAGAGCAGATTCGTAGCGCAAATGGATGATGCAGGGCTTTACCGGAACCGGATATACATCCATGACCTCAGAAGTGATTTTTCCGCCGGCAATTTCCCTGATGAGCAATGCAGCACGTTTCAGCGCATATACTGTCATTTCAGGGTCTGCTCCTCTCTCAAAGCGGAACGATGAATCGGTATTTATGGTATGGAATTTTGATGATTTGCGGATTCCGGAAGCCTCGAAATATGCACTTTCCAGGAAAATGCTTTCTGTGGCTTCAGTTACACCCGAGTCCATTCCCCCCAGGATACCTGCCAGGCACATGGGATCCTTTTCGTTGCAAATCATCAGATCATTGCCCGTGAGTTTCAGCTCCTCTTCATCTAAAGTGATGAAAGCAGTATCTTTTTGTGGTTTTCGGATAATTACTTTGTTGCCTGCAATTTTTGAGGCATCAAAGGCATGCAGGGGCTGGCCTGTTTCGTGCAAAACAAAGTTGGTAATGTCTACCACATTGTTAATGGGCTTTAAACCAATGACTTTCAAGCGGTTTTTTAGCCAGTCAGGTGATTCCTGTACTTTTATTCCGGAAATACATAACCCGGTATATCTTGGGCAGGCATCATGGTCTTCAACAGTTATGGAAATCCCGGCAGTATTATTGTCAGGTTTGAAGTTGCTGATATCCGGCTTTTGAGCCCTTACTTTTGATTGGGGATGAAGATGATTGATAACTGCTGCCAGGTCGCGGGCAACGCCATAATGCGATGCTGCGTCAATTCGGTTAGGGGTAAGTCCGATTTCGATGCAATGATCCTCTTCCACTTTGAAATACTCTGCAGCTGTGGTGCCCGTTTTTACTGATGGGTCCAGAACCATAATTCCATCATGAGAAGTTCCCAGGCCCAACTCGTCTTCGGCACATATCATGCCCCGGGATTCCTGCCCTCTTATTTTGGCTTTTTTAATCTCAAAGCTTTCACCAGATGCAGGGTGCAGGGTCGTTCCTACAGTGGCGACCACTACTTTTTGCCCACGGGCAACGTTGGGAGCGCCACATACAATTGGAAGCACCTCTTCGCCGATGTCTACTGTAGTCAAACTCAGGCGGTCGGCATCGGGATGCTTTTCGCAGGTGAGCACTTCGCCAATTACGATACCTTTAAGCCCGCCTTTAACGGATTCCGTTTTTTCCAGCGACTCTACTTCCAGACCGCAATCCGTAAGCAACTGTGCGATTTTCTCAGGAGTTTCATCAATTTGAATGTAATCTTTGAGCCAATTGAGAGAGATCTTCATAAATGTATGTTGTTAAGTATTAAGCATTGTGTAAAAAGGTTCTTCCCACGAAGAGGAAAAACAACAGGTTGTCAGAATGATGAACCTGGTTCTGTTGAAATAAAGAGCACAAAAGTAATAATTTTGACCCATAAAAAAACCGGAAGACTTTTCTTAGCTTCCGGTTTTTTATGAAGTGTCGTTGATATTGTTGTCAATTATTATTCGAGTTGGAATAGTTTATATCCTACTTCTCTGCCTTCAGAAAATAACACGATGTTGTAGTATCCCTTTTCAAATCTATCGGCCTGGTCCCAAATCACGCATACGTCTTGCGAACTGCCCTGGAAATTAACAGTGCGCTTGAGGGAGTATTGAATGGTTTCTCCCTCAAAATCGAGCGTATTGTCGGGAGAGGTTGTCAACACCTGGTTGAGCGGATTGATGAGCCTGACAAAGAAATCACGATTGCCGGGGTTGGCCACCAGGTTTTCATTGATGGTAAAGCAAATGCGGATTTTATCTGTCCTCTTTGCCCGGTCGGTAGGTTCATCACCTCTTCTTCTTTCCCTCATGGCCGTGCCCTCCAGGTTGCTGATAGTCAGGATAGAGGCTTTTTCAACCTTTTTCTCCAGTTCCTCGGTTTTTCTTTCCAATTGCTGGTTGCGTGCGGTTGTTTGTGCCAGTGATTCGCGAATCTGGGAATTTTCGCTGGTAAGAACGTTGTTTTCCGACTCAGTGATTTCGAGCTGGTTTCGGTAAGTTTCCAGTTGCGCCTCCAGCTCTTCTATGCGCTGTCGGTATTGTGCAATACTGGTTCCATCTGCCGAAGGAGCATCGCCACGTAACTGTGCCCTTAGCTGGCTTACCCTGCGCCGTTCTGCAGCCAGCAGGGCCTCCATCTCCTGGTTTGTGGCCGAAAGCTGGGTATATCTTTCTTCCAGCTCATCCAGCTGAACGATCAGCGATTCTTTTTCCTCACTTACGTTTTTAATCTCGATGGCTGCGACCTGTGCATTGTATTGGGCCGAAAGCATTTGCCTCAGAAGCAAAGCTCCGCCCAAAGCTAATAAAACCGCTAATACTGCCAGGAATATAACTACTGCTGAACCACTGCCGTTATTAGTGGTTTTTCGATAGGTTTTCCCTTTTTCATTATTTTCTTCTTCCATAACAAGAATAGTTTAATTTTTAAATATTTCGCGGTGCACAGCCAGTCGAATTTGCTCTTAGCGCAAGGAAAACTGGGTTTCACCAAGTCTGAATTCATCGGTAAAAAGTGATACAAGGTACATGCCTTCATCAAATTCTTCCTGTTTGTCCCAGTAAAGACAAACATCTGTATCCTGGTTGATATAATTGAATTGTCCTCTCATGGAAAACTGGAGCGTGTCTTTACCAATGGTAAAGGAGTAACGTTCATCATCACCCAGCCTGAGAATACTTCCTGAAGGATCAGCAATCCTGACATAAGCATTCTTATTTCCCGGGCTGGCAACCGGATTGGCTGCTACGGTAAAGCATACCTTGATGCGGTCTGTTCTGCGTGCCCTGTCGGTTTCATCCTCCCTGTCACGACCTCTGAGACGCATGGGCGTTGCATTGATCTGGAAAGCCCTCAGCGCTGAAGCCACCTCAACTTTTCCTTCCAGCTCCTGCTTGGTTTCTGTTAACTGGGTAGTCTGGCGTGTTACCCGCTGAATTTCCTGCTGCATCTCTACATTTTCTGCCTTGAGAACACGATTCTCTGTATACAGACTGTCAATCTCCCGCACATAATTCTGGGTAATCTCTCTCAGCAGATTGAGTTGCCTGCGAATACGACGATAGTCGCCTTGCTCGGCAATCAGTTTTTCTATTTCACGGGCATTGGCCTGAATAATACTGTCTTGTTTGGTAAGCACACTGTCATACTCATGTTTTACCATTGTATATTCATTCAAGACGTTGTTGAGTTCATCCTTTAATTCAAGGTTTAATTCATTAACAATGGTCTTTTCTGTAGAAACTTCCTGTAAAGCCTGACGACCGGTAATCAGCATAAAAGTAAGCACCCCGATAATGATTACCAATACAAGGATGGTTCCTTTGTAAACATTATCATTGCGACTTTTGGTGTCAGAAGTATTGCTTTTGTTTTGCAATGGTTGATTGGGTTTGTTGCTGGTGTCCATTTGGTAGGGGAATGATTAATAGGTTTGTAATTAAGGTTTATTGCAAAATAGTTTCTTACTTACCTTTTCATACGCAAAAATAAAACAATGGTTTCCTTTGCAGGGATAAATATGCTTTGCTATGCATAGGTTGGTTTGTAATGATTATTTGGTTTGTTTTTGGTGTGCAAATTTATATTATTTTTATGATTAAAGCTTGTTTTCAATAATTTAAGGGGATGATTTTAGGTTTATGATTTCTGAAAATCATAAAAAGGTCGTCAGAGCAAATAAAATGTTCGTTTTAATTTATTATTGAGTCCTCTCCGAAAACGTGTTTTTGACAGTTCGTATGATTTTGTATGCTTATAATGCTCTGATAACCTGATTCGTATTTTGTGTCATTGGTGTAAATTTGTGAACTCATTACTTTTGGTTGTTATGGTTTATGGAAGTGCAAAAAGATATGCTGCAGATTTTTTGTCGTTGTTTTACCCCCGGTTATGCAATGGCTGCAAGCGAGCGTTGATTCAGGACGAAGAGTGCCTTTGCAGTTTTTGCCGCTATGAATTACCTTTCACCAAAATTCATAACGACAGGGAAAACTCCATGTCGCAGGTTTTCTGGGGACGTGTTGATATTGAAACGGCTACCGCCTTGTTTTATTTTCAGAAAGGTGGAAAGGTTCAGAATCTCATACACCAGTTTAAGTACCGGGGGAAAACCGAAATAGGAATATATCTTGGCAAACTACTGGGGCGGCAGCTCAAAAATCATCCTGTTTGGGAACCTGTGGATGTTATTGTCCCGGTCCCATTGCATGAGAAGAAGCAGTTCAAGCGGGGGTTTAACCAGAGCGAAGTCTTTGGTCGCGGAATCAGGGAGACATTTGGAAGGCCCATGATTACTGACAATCTGGTTCGAATCTCCAGAACCGGCACACAAACCCGCAAAGCCCGCTTTAAAAGATGGGAAAATGTAGAAACCGTTTTCAGCATAAAAACACCAGATACTTTCAGGGGAAAGAATGTTTTGCTTATTGATGATGTTATTACCACCGGTTCAACCTTAGAGGCATGTGCTCAAAAGCTGAAAGCGGTTAAAGGAGTGAAGGTCTGGCTGGCAACCATTGCCATGTCTGTATAATTTACAGCCGACCGCCCAGCACTGCTGTTTTGCGGTAGGTTTTTACGGTACCGCCGGGTTCGAACAATTCAATGAAAATGATGTAAATGCCCATGTCCGCTTTCTGGTAATCGTCAGTAGTTCCGTCCCAGGTAAGGATTCCTTTGGTGGCCAGCAATTCCGACCTGTAGAGGGTTCTAATATGCCGGCCGCGGCTGTCATAGACTGTTACATTGGCAGTAAAACCGGGAGTCTCCATTTCGTAAGTAATATTGAGCACATCGTCCACCCCGTCATTATCAGGAGAGAAAACCCTGGGATAAACCTCAAAAACACTTTCTCCGGCATCCACATTGAGGGTGAACTGTGAGTTTTTGTAACCCGGCGTGCCAAAACCCACATTGCGGGCTGCAGAATGCCAGTTGCTGCGATCAGCAGTTGGGCGATCATAGTTGAGTCGTTCGAGTGCCACCCCCTTTTTGTTTGTGAGCAATGCATAGTGCATGTCCTCATGGTAGATCATCATATCTGTAATTTGCTGTCCCTTGCTCGCCAGCACAACAATGCCCCGTGTGTTGGTCATTGAGGAAAGGGTCATAGAGATAAACCACAACGGGTTGGGAGTCATGAATTGGTTCTTTACAATTTCCGGGTTGGGGGTAAGCACCCGGTATTCGCCGGGAAAAATCAGCTGACTTTCTGTACTGATTTCCCTGATGGTAGTAAGAATTCCTTCGAGGGTGTCTTTTGATGACAGGATGTAATTCTTAAGGTCAATGATTTTTTGGGAGCGGTTATAGATTTCCACATATCTTACCCCACGGTCGGGTGGGTTGAACAGAATTTCATTGATCACCAGGTCAAGGCTGTCTGCCATGACTGGAATTCCCACTTTGGCCCTGTTACCTTCCAGCGAGTTACCCGCACAATCGGTAATTTCACTGGCAACAGTAACCTCATAAATCGTTTCGGGCGACAATGGCTGGGGTAATACCAGGTCAACCCTGCGGTTTTCAGGGGCAAACAGCACAATGTTCAGGGGCTGTCCGATTCCATTGTTGATGGAATAGTTTCCGGTGTTTGTCAATGTTTCAGCATCCATGGGTTCATTGAAAAAGAGGCTGATGCGGTTGGGGGCTTCATACCCGGCCCTGAGCAAAAACGGTGAATCGGTATCCGGATTATTTCCCATCACGGAGTTGGGTTCACCGGGAGTTCCTCCCCTGGGGTCGACGGAGGCTTTCCAGTTTTGCGATCCTCCGCAAAAGTTGAACGGGTCAATTTTTTCAAGTGCCCATCCTCCGTTGGCTTTGGATGCATCGCCATACCAGGATTCGTTGTAACTCACAAAGGATACAATCTGTTGTTGCGGAGATTTAAGGCTCAGAGTCACTCCTCCAATGGTAAGGAAATTTGCTGAAAGACCGGGGACAGCATAAACATTGGGGAACTCTTCCAGGGCGGCTGCCCCTGCCATTGTGCTGATTACAGCATATCCACCCGGCATAATGGGGATAAAAGGGAGCTCACGACTGGTGGTGCCGTGTGTGAGGGTCCAGCCTCTGAGGTGGATCGGGAATCCGGAGGTATTGTATAGCTCAAGATACCGATAGGGCGGAAGGGCGACGGCAGGATTGGGATTGGCCATCAATTCATTAAAAACAATATCAAAAGGGGCTACAGTATAATCCGCAAACTGTGCCGTATTAACAGCAAGGGGATTTCCTGCGCAATCTGTAATGTCCTCAGAAAGGACCACTTCGTATATAGTATTGCTTTCCAGGGGTGTACCCAGAATAAGCACTGCCCGATTGAAGTCAGGTTCCTGAACCGATACAGACAGTGGATGAGCATTGTTTACCAGGTAATGGTCTGGTTGAGAAAGAGATGCTTCATCCATAGTTTCGCTGAAATAGAGCGTAATCTGGAGGGGGTTTTCCCAGGCCGCACCCAGCAACAATGGATGAGTTGTGTCCGGATTATCATCTCTCACTGCATTTTCCTCTCCCGGTGTCCCTCCGCGGGGATCGGTGCTTGCCCGCCAGTTATCAGCTCCTCCACAAAAATTGAACGGATCAATCTTTTCCAGCGACCAGCCTCCTCCCGCTTTTTCAGGGTCATCGTACCAGGTGTCAGCATAACTTACAAAAGAGACAAGCTCCCCCTGCTCATCCCAAAGGGTGAGGGTGGCTCCTGAATTGGTGAGTGCCGTTGCAGAAAGCCCCGGAACAGCCACTACGTTGCCAAAACCTTCAAGCTCGTCAATGGCCCCGGCGGAGGTGAGCACCAAAAATCCTCCCGCCGGAATCACAGCAAAGGGGATTTCCCGATTTGTTGTGCCGTGGCGGAAAGTCCAGCCTTCCAGGTTGATTTCAAATGCCGAAGTATTGAAGAGTTCAACGTATTCGTGCGGAGGCAGACCCACCTCAGGTGTAGGATCGGCCATGATTTCGTTGAATACCACATCAAAGCGTTGAGGGATGTACCAGGAAAAATCACCGGTAAAGGGAGCCATGGTATTCCCTGCAAAGTCCTTCACATTGAGGATGGTAATATTGTAAGTTTCACCGACAACAAATCCGGTTGAAAAGGTCAGCGTCACCTTGTTGGGTGTTGCGTCACTGCGAACAGCCGTGGCCGGAGCTCCTATCCCTTTATTCACGAAATAATTGGTCACATTTTGTGCCGTAACCGGCTCCACAGCTTTGGAGAACAACACCTCTAAGGTGTTTTCTGTAGTTGCAAGGATGCTGTTTATTTGCGGAGGAGTAATGTCAGGTATGATTTCTCCCACGTAGAAATCGTCGAAATAAAAGCCGGATGCATTGGTAACGGTATAGCGGCATTTCACTCCAAACCATTGAGCAGAGGTATGCTGGTTGTCGAAAGTGGTACCCTGAGGCAGAAAAAAGTTTGCCCCCGTGGGGTCGGCAAAAAACTCCCAGTTACCTGTGTCATCGCGGGTGGCTTTGATGCGAATTCTGTTGTTGCTCAATGGAGCAATGTTAGTATTGCCGGCCAAAATCTCAGTGTGCGTTTCTCCGGTTTGCCTGTAGAAGTAAAGCCTTTTGTTGTCAGTACCATCCTTGCCAATGCGGATATAGTACCCATTAAGAGGGCCGGACAAATCCTCACTGTCGCTCACAAGATAAATAACAGGGTGATTGTTGTTGGATGGGGTAAAAGCAATCCTTACCCAAAATTCCCATTGCGTATTATTGAGCACGGCACTTTGGGTAGCCAGGTATGCTTCTCCAGCCTGGTTGTCATTGAGGCGCAGCATCTGATTTTCCACAATAAACTTGTCTGTATCACCAATCCATTGTGGGTTTTGCGTAAAATCTCCATCGCTGAAATCATCCGTAAACTGCGCAATGGTGAGCAAAGGCAAAAGAAAAAACAGGGATAAAATAGATTTTCTGATCATGGGCCTTGATTTTGGGAGAGTAAATATACTATTTTTGCCTGATTGACTTCAATAAGATTTTAAAGCCTTAGTATATGAAAGTTGCCCTGATTGGCGCCACCGGACTGGTGGGTAATGTAATGATGAAAGTGCTGGAAGAGAGAGACTTTCCGGTCAGTGAATTTTTTCCCGCTGCCTCCGAACGATCAGTAGGAAAGCCCATTGAGTTTAAAGGAAAAACCCACAAGGTATGCAGTATTGAAGATGCACTTGCAGCCCGGCCTGCCATAGCACTGTTCTCTGCCGGTGGGTCAACCTCAAAGCTTTGGGCCGAAAAGTTTGCCCAACAGGGCACCTTTGTTATCGACAACTCTTCTGCCTGGCGCATGGACGAGAGGGTACCCCTGGTGGTTCCTGAAGTGAACCCCCATACCCTCAATCAGCAAACCCGAATTATTGCCAACCCCAACTGCTCAACCATACAGATGGTGGTAGCCCTGAACCCGTTGCACAAAGCATACGGCATAAAAAGGCTGGTGATTTCAACCTATCAATCTGTTACCGGCACCGGTGTGTCAGCAGTAAAACAGCTTGACGACGAGCGCGCTGGCAATACCCCCGACAGGGTTTATCCCCATCCCATAGACTTGAATTGTTTTCCCCACGGGGGCGATTTTGAACCCAATGGCTATACTACTGAAGAAACCAAACTGGTGAACGAAACGCGAAAGATTCTTGAAGACAATCAAATCAGAATTACAGCCACCGTGGTGCGCATCCCGGTAAAAGGAGGACACTCGGAAGCGGTGAATGTGGAGATGAAATCCCCTTTCCATCTCAATGAAGTAATGAACTTGTTTGCCAATTCTCCCGGATTGGTTGTTCAGGACAATGTTGCCGAAAACATCTATCCCATGCCACGATACAGCCACAACAAGGACGAGGTCTTTGTAGGACGGATTCGCAGGGACGAGTCCTGTGACAATGCCCTGGACATGTGGGTTGTTGCCGACAACCTGCGCAAAGGTGCTGCTACCAACGCCATTCAGATAGCCCAGCTGTTGCTGGAAAAAAATCTGGTGCAGGCGTAAGCATTTTTTGTACTTTTGCAATTCGCTGAAAAACAGATGCTGTTTTACGCAAAGCGTTGAAATTTAAGTATAATAAGAACTGATATTTTGGAAAAACAGGACTTTGCCAATACATGGCTGGCAGTTGTTAACCCCAATGCAGGGGTAAAAAAGTGTAAAAAAGACTGGAATAAGATTTCAGGGATGCTGGAGAAGCATGAAATTAATTTCCACGCCGTATTTACTGAAAGACGCGGCCATGCCATTGCCATTACCAAAGAGTATATTGAAAAGGGATACCGCAAAATCATATCTGTGGGTGGAGACGGCACACTGAACGAAGTGGTGAACGGGGTGTTTCGTCAGAAAGTAGCTTCTACTACTGATATTACCCTTGCTGTCGTTTCTGTAGGCACGGGCAATGACTGGGTGCGCACCTACCACATTCCGCTTGATTATGACAAGTGCATTGCATTGATCAAAAAAGAAGATACGTTTATACAAGATGCCGGGATGGTTAACTTTGCCAATGGTACAGGTACAAACACAAGGTATTTTATCAATATGGCAGGACTCGGATTTGATGGCCTTGTAGCTAAAAAAACCAATGCCGACAAGGATCTGGGTAAGACCAATCCTTTTGTGTACTTTAAACATATCTTCACATCCCTCTTTTCCTTTAAGTCTGTCCCCACCCGAATAGTAATAGATGATACAGAGATGAATCACCACATCTTCAGCATGGGAGTGGGAATCGGACAATACAACGGAGGAGGAATGAAACAGACTCCCAATGCAATTCCCGATGACGGGCTTTTTGATCTTACCCTCATCAAAGACATGAGCAAATGGGCCGTTATTTACAATGTGAATCGATTGTACAACGGTACTATCGGCAAGCATAAAATGGTAGAAATGCACCAGGGAAGACATATTGTCATCGAACCCAAAACTCCCGTTTTGATGGAGGCAGATGGTGAATCACTGGGGCAATCACCTTTTCGTTTTACTTTAATACCAAAGAGCCTCAAGGTGGTAATCAACAAGGAAAATCTTTTCAAAAGACCTGAAAAAAAATAACAATAACATAGAAATTTTAAAATATGCTTAAAGGAGACGATGTTTTTAAAAAAATTATAGCCCATGCCAAAGAGTATGGTTTTATTTTCCAGTCCAGTGAGATTTATGACGGACTAAGTGCTGTGTACGATTATGGTCAGAATGGTTCTGCCCTGAAAAACAACATCAAGGATTACTGGTGGAAAACCATGGTTCAGTTTCATGAAAACATCGTGGGAATTGACTCGGCAATTTTTATGCATCCCACAGTATGGAAAGCTTCAGGGCATGTGGATGCGTTCAACGACCCCCTCATTGACAATAAAGACTCCAAAAAAAGATACCGCGCCGATGTGCTTATTGAAGATCATGTGGCCAAACTGGAAGAGAAGATTAACAAAGAAGTACAAAAGGCCGCCAACCGATTCGGTGAAACTTTTGATGAGAAAATGTTTCGTGAAACCAATCCACGGGTAATGGCCAATCGGGAAAAGATTGTTGCCATCATGAAGCGTTTTGTCGCTGCATTAGAGGCTGAAGATCTCAAAGATGTAAAAGCTTTGATTGAAGAACTCGAAATCGCCTGCCCTGTTTCAGGGTCTAAAAACTGGACTGATGTACGACAATTCAACCTGATGTTTAGCACACAGATGGGTTCGTTGAGTGAAGACACCAATCAGATTTACCTCAGGCCAGAAACTGCCCAGGGTATTTTTGTCAACTATCTCAATGTGCAGAAAACCGGGCGCATGAAAATTCCTTTTGGGATTGCCCAGATAGGAAAAGCCTTCCGCAACGAAATCGTGGCGCGTCAGTTTATTTTCCGCATGCGCGAATTTGAACAGATGGAAATGCAGTTTTTTGTCAAACCCGGAGAGGAGAAACAATGGTATGAATACTGGAAGCAAGAGCGGATGAATTGGCACATATCTCTGGGTATGGGCGAGGATGTTTTTCGTTTCCATGACCACGACAAGCTGGCACACTACGCCAATGCTGCTGCCGACATTGAGTTTGAATTCCCCTTTGGCTTTAAGGAACTGGAAGGAATCCATTCCCGCACAGATTTTGACCTGGGAGCCCATCAGAAATTCTCCGGCAAGAAACTCCAGTATTTCGATCCCGAAACCAACGAAAGTTACGTGCCCTATGTGGTGGAGACTTCTATTGGTTTGGATCGCATGTTCCTTGCTATTTTCAGCCACGCCTATAACGAAGAAACACTTGAAGATGGTTCGCAAAGAGTGGTGTTGAACCTGCCCCCCATGCTTGCTCCCTACAAAGTAGCCGTGCTTCCGCTGATGAAAAAAGACGGGCTGGCAGAAAAGGCGCGTGAAGTAATGGACAACCTCAAGTTTGATTTCATGTGTGCATACGAAGAAAAAGATGCCATCGGTCGTCGTTACCGTCGTCAGGATGCCATCGGTACTCCTTATTGCATCACCATTGACCACCAAACCCTTGAAGACAATACCGTAACCATACGCGAACGCGATACCATGCTGCAGGAACGGATTCATAAGGATGAGGTAAAACGGGTGGTGATGGAGAGAATAAGCTACAAAAAATAACACGAACTATACAACTCCGGCGGTTTTTGAAAACCACCGGTTAGTACTGGATTGCCGGACGCAATAATACTATCAGCAACAGGAAAAGAAACGGTCGGCTAAAAAACCCTAAGATGAAGCGGGTGTCTGAAAATATCAGATGCCCGCTTTGCTTTTTGCCTGAAACCAAAAAACAGGGAGACATTTTCGGGATATTTCAGGAAAAGGCAACCCGTCAGGAAAAGGCAGCCAGCAATTGCCTGTTTTTTTGCTGGCGGTTAAAACAACAATTGTGTTTACATTTGTGTTTATAAGTTGAAACCTTAACCCCCGAACCATGAAAAGAATTCACCGCCATTTTTTTGTTGTTTTTCTGTTGGCTTTATTCCCATTTTCTGTTTTGTTTAACGCTTGCAACAAGGAGGACGATCAGCCTGATCTGAACGAAGAAAACGAAGCGTTTTATGAGGTAATGAAGGAATGGTATTATTGGACAGAAAATATACCCAACATTAACCCTTCTGCTTATCCTTCATTGTTTCATGTTCTGGATGCTGTTCGTTATCAGGAGCTTGACAGATGGAGTTTTATTGCAGACTGGGATGTGTTTTATGCCTATATTACCAATACAGAGTTTGTTGGGTATGGGTTGGGCTTTGCCTGGGATAATGAAGGGAAATTCAGGGTGAGCCACATTTATAACAATGTACCTATTTATGAGCAAGGAGTAAGAAGGGGGTGGATTCTTGCTACCGTAAACGGCACAGTTCTTCAGCCCGGTGTCAATGTCGGGTCTTTGCTGGGGCCTAATCAACCCGGGGTAAGCAATAATTTTCGGTTCATTACACCTGAAGGAGAGGAAGTAATCTTTTCTCTGCAAAAAGAAGTACTTGCGGTGAATACAGTATTGCACTATGAGGTAATCCAACAGGAAGGTTCAAAGGTGGGTTACCTGGTACTTCAAAATTTCTCTGGTTCTACCAAACAGGAACTGGAAAATGTTTTTCAGTTTTTCAGTGAGCAGCAAATCGACGATCTGATTCTTGATTTGCGGTATAATGGCGGAGGCTTAACCTCCATTGCACGGCAACTTTCCAGCCTGATTGCTGGTTCGGAGGTTGTGGGAGAACCCTATGCAAGATATTATTACAACTCATTCAAAGAAGACCGAAACAAAACCGAATTTTTCACGCAAGAAGCCAACAGCCTTGGACTTGACAGGCTGGTTGTCATTGCAACCGGAGCAACAGCTTCTGCCAGTGAAATGGTGATTAACGGACTTCGTCCCTATATGGATGTTTTTATAGTAGGCTCCAACACATATGGAAAGCCTATGGGAGCAGATATTTTGAGATTTAATAACATCTGGGCTGTAGCCCCTATTACCATCAGTGTGAAAAATGCGGACGACGAAGGGGAGTTTTTTGATGGTATTCAGGCTGATATTATTGCCAATGATGGATTATCCTATGACTTCGGTGATTTGCTGGAGCCTTCGCTGCAACACTCACTGGCTTTTCTCTCCAGCGGCATTACCAAAGGAGAGGCTTTGCAAGTACCTGCTTACAGGCAGCCATGGGAAGATATGACCGGGTTAAGGCGTTGGATTGGTGGGTTTTAGTGTTTCTCTTCAGAAATTACAAGAAGCAAAACGTTTTGTTTATTCAATATCCCGCAGCTTCTGGATAATGCCTGAAGTAGAATAGCCTTCCAGGAAGTCGATGGTAACCACCTCACCACCTTTTTCCTTTACAATATCATATCCTACAATGTCTTCGGCCTTGTAATCGCTCCCTTTTACCAGTACATCGGGTTGAATGGTTTTGATAAGTTCATAGGGGGTTTCTTCATCAAAGAAGACCACTGCCGTAATAAAAAACAAAGAGGCCATCAATCTTGCCCTTGCAGTCTGATCATTAACAGGCCTGGAAGGTCCTTTCAGCCTTTGTACAGATGCATCCGTATTTAAACCCACCACGAGTATATCTCCATACCCGGCAGCCTTGGAAAGATAATCCACATGGCCCAGGTGCAGTATGTCAAAACAGCCATTGGTAAACACTATTTTTTTGTTCTTAAACTTCCAGTAGGCGAGCTTTTTAGGCAATTCTTCAAGGGAAATAATTTTTTGGGTAATAATGTCGCTTCGGTTCATGATACTGGTGGTTTAGCAACAGGTTGCGTTTTGGAATCTTTGAATTTTACAGACAAAATCAGCCATGAAAACCCTCCCAGGAGAATAATAGTAAAGGTTTGGGCCGCATGCGCAATGTAAGCATAAGAAGTTGCTGATTCAGAAACAATACCCAATACCTCTGTCATGGTAGTAATTACAATAAAGTGATAAGCCCCAATCCCTCCGGGCACCGGAGCAACAATACCCAGAGTGCCCATGGCCAGAATGGTAAATCCTGCCGAAACTCCCAGCATGGATGTGCCGGGCAAGGCAAAGAAAATGAAATATACCGTAAAGAAATAAAGAGTCCAGATGGCAACAGTGAGAAGGATGAACACCATTTTATTCTCCATATCTCTCAGTGTAAGAACCCCCTTCCAGAATCCCAGGATCTGTCGTTTGATTTTTCCGGACAGCCCCTCTTTGTTGATATTTGTCTTTTTCATATAACGGAAAAAGAAAACCAATAAGCCCAGGCCAGCTATTGCTAAAAGAAAGAGGAGAAGTGAATTCTGCCCGATCATTTTCATCAGGGGCTTGACGACTAAATCGTTGAGAAATCCTTTCAGGTAACTGAATTGAAATACGATGGTCAAAAACATGAGCACCACCAGGCTTAGCATATCAAATATCCGCTCGGCCACCACCGTGCCGGCAATGGAGTTGAAGGGATGCTTTGAGTGTTTTGCCAGGGTAACACAGCGAGTTATCTCGCCCAGCCTGGGTACGGCAAGGTTGGCAAGGTTGCCGGTCATCAGCGAATAAAAGGTGGTGGAAGTTTCAGGTGTTTTTCCAAGAGGCCGGATAAGCATATTCCAGCGGATGGCGCGTATGAAGTGGCTGAGGAAACCGCTGAAAATGGCCAGCAGGATCCAGAAAAAGTTGGCCTGACGCAGTTCTTCCCATATTTTATCAATGTCCTGATTGCGTGTAATTAACCAAAGGATAAATACCCCAAGGAAAGTAAACAGAAAAACCTTTGCATATCTTTTAGTCCGTTCTTTCAATACTGTTTGCTTTTGAAATGGGTTTTTTTGGCTTCAGGGGTAAAGGGTTTCGGCGAAAGTCAGATCTTGTTGTTGTCGTCAGGGAATATAATCTGCGGAACAAACTCCTTTGCTTTTTCAAACTCCATCAAGGCATAGGAGATGATAATTACCACATCACCTTTTTGTGCTTTGCGGGCTGCAGGACCGTTGAGGCAAATCACCCCGCTTCCGCGGGGGCCTTTAATAACATAGGTTTCGAGTCGTTCACCATTATTGATGTTGACAATATGGACTTTTTCGTTTTCGATAATGCCCACGGCGTCCATCAGATCTTCGTCAATGGTAACACTGCCTATGTAATGCAGGTCGGCCTGTGTGATAACAGCACGATGAATTTTCGATTTAAGGACTTCTATAAACATGGGGGAAATTTGGTGCTTTTTAATGTTGTTTTACTGCAATACAAACAGTTGGCTGTAGAGTTTTGTTGCAAGTTTTTTCAGCCCATCTGTTAAGGGTGGGCAAAATTACAAATTAAAAATCATATTGTCAATGAGCCTCACCTGCCCCATGTAAACTGCAATGCATGCTACTACAGGACGGTGCGGTTTTTCTCCTCTTATGGGAGCCAGGGTTTCTGTATCTGATATTTCAAAATATTCAAGTTCCATATCCGGGTTGGCAGCGATGGACTCACAAACCGTATCAATAACAAGCTCAACACTCCGGCTTTTATATAGCTGTGCGGCTTTCACCAGTGTTTCAAAAATAAAAGGTGCTGCCTTTCGTTGTTCCGGAGTCAATCGGGCATTCCTGGAACTCATGGCCAGTCCGTCAGGTTCCCTCACAATAGGACAAGGGATGATTTCGATATCCATCGATTCCAGTTTCACCAGCGATTGGATTACCGCAAGCTGCTGATAATCCTTTTCTCCGAAATAAGCCTTGTGTGGAAGCACAATGTCAAATAGCTTTTTCACCACAATGGCGACCCCATTGAAGTGACCGGCCCTGTAAAGTCCTTCCATTACCTTTTCCAGCATGCCAAAGTCATAGGTATGGGTTACGGGCTCCGGGTACATTTCTGCAACATCGGGGTAGAATACAACATCACATCCGATAGCCTCAAGCAAAACGGAATCTTTCCCGAAGGTCCTGGGGTATTTTTCGAGATCTCCGGGATTAGTAAACTGGATGGGGTTTACAAATATGCTGCACACCACAATGTCGTTTTCTGCCAGTGCCCTTTCCACCAAATGCAAATGACCACTGTGCAAGGCCCCCATGGTAGGCACAAAACCAATACTTTTTCCCGTTTTTCTGGCGGCAAGACTGAGAGCCTGCATCTGGCTTATGGTACGAATAACTTTCACGCGTAAGTTTATTTTGGAGTACAATTCAAAAGACAAAAGGCATTGGTGTAAATTTTTATCTGCATTTTTTGGTTCAACGTTGCTTTAATCGTGGGTTTACCCATGGCAACAGGATTTGCGTATATTGTTAACAGGTTATCCCTTAGCGTTTTACTGTGCTTCGGGTAAGGTTTTGAATAAGCCGGCAAAGCTAATGTAATAATTTGAGAAATAGCAAAAAAAAGTGTACCTTTGCATACTATTTTACTAACAGTCAATATAAAGCATTTATGGAAAAACCCAAAGTTCTTTTTGTTCAGCAGGAAATCACCCCATATTTGAAAGAAACCCACAAAAGCCTCATAGGGAGGCAACTACCTCAAGGAATTCAGGATAGGGGAAAAGAAATCAGAACTTTCATGCCACGTTTCGGCAATATCAACGAAAGGAGAAACCAGCTGCATGAAGTAATACGCCTCTCAGGGATGAACCTGGTAATTAACGATACCGACCACCCTCTCATCATTAAAGTAGCCTCCATTCAGTCTGCAAGGATGCAAATCTATTTCATCGACAATGATGATTTTTTCAAACGTAAGTTTACGGTTTTGGATAAAACAGGAAAGATGTTTGTCGACAACGATGAAAGAGCCATCTTTTTTACCCGCGGAGTAATTGAAACCGTTAAAAAACTCAGCTGGGCCCCCAATATTGTTCATTGCAACGGGTGGTTCACTGCGCTTATGCCCGTTTATGTGAAAGTTGCTCTAAAGGATTCAGGAATGTTTTCCGACACCAAAGTTATTTACTCTATTTATGACGATGGCTTTGAAGGAAATCTCAGCGACAAGATATCACAGAAGTTTAAAACCCAGGGTGTTGGCGAAGAATTTACTCCCAAACTTACAGATCCTTCTTTTATTAATCTCAGCAAAACCGCTATTGATTATTCTGATGGTATCATTTTTGGCAGCGAAAAAATCAATCCTGAGCTGGAGGCCTACGTCAGAGAATCCGGTAAGCCTGTTCTGGCATACCAAAATCCTGAAAACTACATGGATGCCTACAATGAGTTCTATGACGAAATTATTGTTCATGAATCTGTACTCACGCAATAATTTTTACCATACCTTTGCGTTTTGTTTACGTAAAAGATGATAAAAATAATTAACTCCAAATCAAAAATAGCTTTGAAAAATATCCCTAATCCCCGGTTTTACCGGGGTTTTTTCCGTTTAAATTCATTCATTTTTGCAGCAATACTGGCTACCAGCCTTTCATTCATTGCCTGCAATGAACTTGATGAAATTGGTCTTGACCTCATAAACAATCCCCTGCAATCAAACTCAACCGACACCATTTCCCTGATTGCTTACACCCAGATTGAGGATTCATTGCTCACCCATCAAAATGACCTCAGCTTGCTGGGCTTTATCAACGATCCGGTTTTTGGAAAAACCAGAGCGAGCATTTACACCGAAGTTTTGCCCAGGAGTCTGCCTCCCGTTATCAGAGAAATTCATCCCGACTCCCTCAGGATCGACTCTGTAATTTTGAGTATGGTTTATAATGGGTACTTTGGGGATATCACCCAATCTCATTACGTAAGGGTTTTTGAGTTAAATGAGATTGTTCCCAGCGATAGTGTCTGGTCAAACCGTGAGCTTGCCATCCGCGATGAAATCATGGTTTACAATCCTTCTTTTATACCCCTTCCAACCGATACCGTTTGGTTGGGAGAAGACAGTATACCTGCACCGGCACAACTGAGAATAAGACTCGACACGGAGTTTGGGAAAAGATTTATCGACGACAGGGATTCTCTCAATCAAATTACTATCAATGATCAGTTCAGGGCATATTTCAAAGGGCTCTATATATCTATGGAGGAACTTGAACAACCCGGCTCTATGCTGTATTTCAACCTTAGAAACAGCGGCTCAAGACTGAGCATCTATTATGGCACACTAGAGGGAACCAATCAACACACCCTCGATTTTTTCCTGGACGATCCCGTGGGAAGAAGATTCAGTCATTACCAAAACTTTGACCATGAGTTTGTTGATAATAACATCAGAGCACAAATTTTTGAAGGTGATACCCTCCAGGGAGACAGCTTGTTATTTGTACAATCCATGTCCAACTTTAGGGTAAAAATCCAAATGCCGTTCATACAAGACTTCATGCAAGGATCCCAGGGGGATATTGCGATTAACTCCGCAAGGCTTATTATTCCTGTGGATGATGAGTATTTGCAGGACACCCTTGAACTGGCCCGCAGCCTCATTCTTTTCAGGGAGGACCCCTTACGGCCCGGCGTTTTAACCAATCTTGCGGATCAGTTTGTTGGTCCTGGTTACTTCGGTGGTTTATTGGATGCCGAAAAAAGAGAATATTCTTTCAACATTACCAGGCATCTGCAAAATGTAATTGAAGATGCGAATCTGAATACACCCCTTTACCTCAGGGTTAGCGGGTCGGCGCAAAACGCCGGAAGAGTAGTTTTGAAAGGACCAGGAAGGGAACAACCTCTTCGCCTGGAAATAAGATACACCCAACCCAATACCAATTAACAGAGCAGATAATGTGTGGAATAGTAGGATATATTGGCTCCAAAGAAGCATACCCAATTCTCATAAAGGGCCTGAAAAGGTTGGAATACCGTGGATATGACAGTGCCGGAGTAGCGCTTTTGAACGAGGACCTTAAAGTTTTTAAAAGCCATGGTAAAGTTTCTGACCTGGAAAGAATGCTTCAGGGGGTCGATCTTTCGGGCACTTTGGGTATTGCGCATACCCGATGGGCAACACATGGTGAGCCCAATGACGTAAATGCACATCCGCATTACAGCGAAACAAAAAATCTTGCCATCATCCACAATGGAATCATTGAGAATTACGGCAGTCTTAAAGAGGAGCTGATCAACCGCAATCATCACTTCAGCAGTGAAACCGATACAGAGGTATTGATTCACCTCATTGAAGACATCCAGCACAATGAAGGTGTTGACTTACTGGAAGCCGTAAGAATATCCCTCAACCAGGTTGTTGGAGCTTATGCTATCGTGGTAATAGATAAAAACCAGCCCGACATGCTTATTGCTGCCAAAAAAGGCAGTCCCCTGGTAATTGGGATCGGCGAAGGTGAGTTTTTTATTGCATCTGATGCAACTCCTATCGTTGAGTATACCAAGAATGTTGTTTATCTTGATGACGAAGAAGTTGCAACGATAAACAGGGCCGGCGAGTTGAAAATAAAGACCATTCGCAACAAAGAAAAACATCCCTACATCCAGAAACTGGAGATGCAGCTTTCAGCCATTGAAAAAGGAGGTTTTCCCCACTTTATGCTGAAGGAAATCTATGAGCAACCCCGCTCCATCAAAGATTCTATGCGCGGAAGGCTCAATGCAGCAAAAGGAATCGTTACCCTGGGAGGTATTATCGATTACGAGCAAAAGTTCATCAATGCCAGACGTATAATTATTGTAGCTTGCGGCACTTCATGGCACGCCGGTTTGGTGGGTGAATATATGATCGAAGATTTTGCACGCATACCCGTTGAAGTGGAGTACGCTTCAGAGTTCAGGTATCGCAACCCTGTTATATACGAAGATGATATTGTAATTGCCATCAGCCAGTCAGGAGAAACTGCAGATACGCTTGCTGCTATTGAAATGGCCAAATCAAGAGGTGCAACCATTATCGGCATTTGCAATGTGGTGGGTTCTTCCATCGCCCGTGCCACACACGCCGGATCCTATACGCATGCCGGACCTGAAATAGGAGTAGCATCTACCAAAGCATTTACCGCACAGGTAACAGTTCTCGGACTGCTGGCCCTATCTATTGCCAACAAGAAAGGGTCTATACCCAAAAATCGTTATTATCAGCTGCTGGCTGAAATGGAATCTTTGCCAGCCAAAGTGGAAAAGGCCCTGAAAGTGAATCAGCAGATACTGGAAATATCCAAGACGTTCAAGTTTGCCCAGAATTTTCTTTACCTGGGCAGGGGGTATAATTTTCCCCTTGCACTGGAAGGAGCGCTTAAACTAAAAGAGATTTCCTATATACATGCCGAAGGGTATCCGGCAGCAGAAATGAAACATGGCCCCATTGCCCTCATTGATGCCAATATGCCTGTGGTGATTATTGCCACCCGCAAAGGTTCATACGACAAGGTGATAAGCAACATACAAGAGGTTAAGGCACGCAAAGGTTCTATTGTGGCCATCGTTACTGAGGGCGATACCGTGGTAAGCCAAATGGCTGACTACGTGATTGAAATCCCTGATACAGATGAGGCCTTTGTGCCTATCGTGGCCAGCATTCCCTTGCAATTGTTATCCTATCATATTGCAGTAATGAGAGGCTGTCATGTAGACCAACCACGTAACCTCGCTAAATCCGTTACGGTGGAGTAAGCGAATTAATAAAACGAATGATAACCCGCCAATGTGCGGGTTTTTTTTTAGCTCCAAATTCAAGGCGCTGCACTTTTCGTTTTTACACGGGTTGGTGAGGCTCAGGAATAGTTCTTTTTCAATGAAGAATGATTTGAAAAATGCCCACCCCTTCTTAATTTCAACCCATGCCGTATTAGGTATAACTGATTTAAAATAATAACTTTGCCCATCAAAAATCAATCTTAATATAACTATGAGTTTATTAGTAATAGGAACTGTTGCATTCGACGAAGTGGAAACCCCTTTTGGGAAGTCGGGAAAAATCTTAGGTGGTGCCGGAACATATATCGGACTGGCCGCAAGTCATCTTATCGATGATATACGTATCGTGTCTGTAGTTGGCGGAGATTTCCCTGCCAGCCATCTCGATTTGATGAAGAAACACAATATTGACACAGAAGGAATCAGGGTCATTCCTGAAGGCAAAACTTTTTTCTGGGCGGGAAAGTATCATGAAAACATGAACATCCGCGATACGCTGGTTACAGATTTAAATGTACTGGCCGATTTTGACCCTGTTCTGCCCGAATCTTATAAAAACAGTGAGTACCTCATGCTGGGGAATCTCACACCCTCCATTCAAAAGCGGGTAATTGAACAAATGACGACCCGTCCGAAACTCATTTGTATGGATACAATGAATTTCTGGATGGATATTGCACTTGACGATTTGCTTGAAGTATTGAAGATGGTAGATGTTCTTACCATCAATGATGAGGAAGCCAGGCAGTTGTCCGGCGAATACTCACTGGTAAAAGCGGCCAGGAAAGTACTTACCATGGGCCCAAAGTTTCTGATTGTAAAAAAAGGAGAGCATGGAGCCCTGCTGTTTTATGAAGACAAAATCTTTTTTGCTTCTGCCATGCCCCTGGAAGAGGTTTTTGACCCTACCGGAGCAGGAGATACTTTTGCCGGAGGATTTATGGGATGGATTGCCAAAACCGGCGATCTAAGTTTCGAAAACATGAAGCGTGCGGTGATTTATGGTTCTGCGATGGCAAGCTTCACTGTTGAGAAATTCGGCACAGAAAAACTCACCCAGTTGAGTCCTGGAGATATTCAAAAGAGACTGCAGGAATTTGAGCAACTTGTAGAGTATAAATTTTAATCTGTTTTTTTCTGTACTTTGTAGTTTTTTCCTATCTTTAGCCACTTTTTTCAGGGGTTTGAAAAAAGTAAGAATCAAGCAATCCTGATGGTGTAGCAGTAAAGCAATAAGACTTTCACTTCTCTATTGCCCGGGAAAATCCTGTAAAGCGATTTATTTCAAACATAATAATTACCAGAATTCAAAATATACCAGTTCATAAAATTTATTCAAAATGAAAGTATATCAAACTAACGAGATTAAGAATATTGCATTGACCGGAGGCACAAAATCCGGCAAAACCACCCTGGCAGAGGCCATGATTTTTGAGGGAGGTGTGATAAACCGCAGGGGATCTGTTGATGATAAAAACTCCGTTTCTGACTATAGAGAAATCGAGCTTGAACGTCAGGCTTCTGTTTTTTCAACTGTGATGTATTCCGAATTTGCCGGAAAGAAAATCAATATCATTGATACCCCCGGATTCGATGATTTCATCGGAGAGGTAATTGCCGCGTTGAAAGTTGCTGATACTGCTGTGATGGTTATAAACGCACAAAATGGTGTGGAAGTAGGAACAGAGATTACCTGGAGACAAATCAACCGCCTTGAAAAGCCTGCAGTGTTTGTGCTTAATCAGCTTGACCATGAAAAAGCCAATTTTGATGAAGCTATCAGGCAACTGAAAACCCAGTTTGGAGACAAGATAATTCCTGCGCAGTTTCCTGTTAATGCTGGTATTGGCTTTGATAGCATAGTAGATGTACTGGAAATGAAAATGTACAAATTCCCCAAAGATGGAGGAACTCCTGAAATCACTGACATTCCGGCATCAGAGAAGGACAAGGCCGAAGAATATCAGAATGCGATTATTGAGGCGGCGGCCGAAAGCGATGAAGCCCTAATGGAAAACTTCTTCGAAAATGGCAGCCTTACTCCCGAAGAGCTTGCTCAGGGCATTAAACAGGGAATAGCAACCCGCACCATGTTCCCCTTATTCTGTGTTTCTGCCAAGCACAATCAGGGCGTTGCCCGCTTTCTTGATTTTGTTGCTGCCAGTCTGCCTGCTCCTGATGAGGTTGTCAAAGAAAAAACCACAGAAGACAAAGAACTTTCACTGGATCCTGCAGCACCTGCAACGGCCCTTATTTTCAAAACCGCCATTGAGACCCACCTGGGAGAAATTTCATTCTTCAAGGTGTACGATGGAACCATCACCGAAGCTATTGACCTTGTTAACAGCACAACCGGGTCTAAAGAGAGACTCTCGCAGTTGTTTGCTGTAGCAGGTAAAAACCGTCAGAAAATTGAAAAAGTTGTTGCCGGAGATATCGCTGCCACCATTAAACTTAAAGACAGCCGTACCAACACGACCCTTACTACCGGTAAAAACCAGGGATTGGCTGTAGCGCCTATTATTTTTCCTGATGCTAAAATCCGCCAGGCGGTAAAAGCAAAAAATACTGCTGACGAAGAAAAACTCGCCGGAGTGCTCAAGGAAATGAACAATATCGACCCCACGCTCAACTATGAACATTCCAAGGAGCTCAGGCAGGTTATTATTTCGGGACAGGGTGAATTGCACCTCAACGTGGCCAAATGGATGATCGAAAATATCAATAAGGTAGGAATCGAGTACTTCTCTCCCAGAATTCCTTACAGGGAAACCATCACCAAAAATGCCAAAGCCACTTACCGTCACAAGAAGCAGTCTGGTGGTGCAGGTCAGTTTGGAGAGGTACATATGATGATTGAACCCTACTATGAAGGAATGGCCAACCAGACCGAATTTCCGGTGCGTGGCCAGGACATTCACGAACTGGATTGGGGTGGAAAGCTTGTATTTAACAGCTGTATTGTTGGGGGTTCTATCGATGCGCGCTTTATGCCTGCCATCCTCAAAGGAATCATGGAAAAAATCGAAGAAGGTCCACTTACCGGTTCTTATGCACGTGATATCGTTGTAAATGTTTACGACGGTAAAATGCACCCGGTCGACTCCAATGAAATATCTTTTAAGCTTGCCGGTAGAAATGCTTTCCGCGAAGCATTTAAAAACGCTGGTCCCAAAATTCTTGAACCTATTTATGACGTTGAAGTTATGGTACCCGAGGACAAAATGGGTGATGTAATGACCGACCTTCAGGGACGCCGCGCCATCATTATGGGTATGGACTCCGAAGGAAACTATCAGATCATCAAAGCAAAAGTTCCGCTGGCAGAAATGAATAAGTTCTCTACTACTTTGAGCTCACTCACCAGTGGACGCGGTATGTATGGCATGAAATATGCCGAATACCAGCAAGTGCCCGCAGATGTGCAGGACAAACTGCTCAAAGCATACGAAGCAGAACAGGAAGAAGAAGATTAGTCTTTCTAAATTCGCTAACAATAGAAGCCCCGCTGATGCTAAGTCAGGGGGCTTTTTATATTTGCAGTTTTAGTGATGGGGTGAGCCTTAGTCACCCCGTCACCTAAACTCCGCGCAGTAGTTAGACGACTTCCAGCTCGTCTTCTTGTGACGGGGCCACTTCCAGTGACCCCGCCACTAAACTCCGCACAGTGTAGTTACAACAAGGCTATGGTTCTCGTCCGGTGGCGACTTCCAGCTCGCCTCCGGATTAAAATGTGGTGCATTGTCTTAGCCCGGACGGGAGCTTGGAGTCCCGACCGGGCAAGAGCAGTGTAAATAATTACATGGTTCTCGTCCGGTGGCGACTTCCAGCTCGCCTCCGGACTAATTGAGTGGAGCATTATATTAGCCCGGACGGGAACCTGGAGTCCCGACCGGGCAAGAGCAGTGTAAATAATTACATGGTTCTCGTCC
>RECE01000246.1 GCA_007694165.1 Bacteroidota bacterium | reverse complement strand
GGGTTTATAGCCAGTTGTCTGACTGAGTTTTTCTGTATTGGCCCATGTTTTCACTACATCACCTGGTTGAATGGGCATCATGGATTTTATGGCTGTTTTGCCCAAAGCCTCTTCAATTGCAGTTATGAAGTCCATCAGGTACTCGGGTCTGGAATTGCCGATGTTATATACCCTGTAGGGTGCATGCGATATATCGGGTTGAGGAGAGCTGCTATTGAGATCAGGGTTTGTTTGGGGGGGCTTATCCATAAGCCTGGAAATACCTTCCACAATGTCATCGATATAGGTAAAGTCTCTCATCATCTCACCGTTATTAAAGACTTTGATAGGTTTTCCTTCCTGAATAGCTTTGGTGAACAGGAAGAGTGCCATGTCAGGTCGGCCCCACGGGCCGTAAACGGTGAAAAACCTTAATCCCGTTACTGGAATATCAAATAAATGGCTGTAGGTGTGTGCCATGAGTTCGTTGGCTTTTTTTGTTGCCGCATACAGACTTACAGGATGGTCAACATTGTCTTCTTCCGAAAATGGCATTTTGGTATTAGAACCATATACTGAGCTGGAGCTGGCATATAACAAATGCTTTGGTTTATGATTCCGGCAAGCTTCAAGGATGTTGAGAAATCCTGTAATATTGCTGTCGGTATAAGCATGTGGATTGGTCAATGAGTACCTGACACCTGCCTGCGCTGCCAGATGGATAACAAAATCGAACTCATTTTCACGAAATATTCTATTTATAATTTCTGTATTCTCAAGTTGTGCCTGGTAGAAATGAAATCTGTCAAATTTTTTGCTCTTGACAAGCGTATCCCATGTCAAACTGGTTTTTTCAATACCAAGTTCCCCAAGTCTTCCATACTTAAGGTTTACATCATAATAATCATTGATGTTATCTAACCCCACCACAGTATGGCCATCATTGATGAGTCTGATTGCCATATGAAAACCTATAAATCCTGCTGTACCTGTTACAAGTATCTTAGACATTACGAAATGATGTTTGATTTTTATGGAAATGAATGCTTGAAATGCCTTACCGGCTTGCAAAAATAGCCAAAATTGTTTGTATTTCTATTGAAGGCCTTGCTGAAAAAGTTTTTAGTGCATTAAATGCAAGACGACAAGGTGAAGCCGTATATGAATACCGCGATCCCCTGAATTCAGACCGGAAGCTAAATGCTTATCCTCAGATTTTAAATATCCCTTTTAATATAGGCCCTGCTGAAAAAGTTTTTAGTGCATTAAATGCAAGACGACAAGGTGAAGCCGTATATGAATACCGCGAGCCGCAGGCAACGAAGCAGATGATGTACTAAAAACTAACGACATATAAATGCATAGTTTTTCGAATAATTGATTACTAATCCTTGCTCCTAACGTTTGAAATATTAACATAGTAAAATAACAACCAGCTGATTAGTGTTTTTCAGCAGGGCCTAATATAAACCTCATAATCTCCCAATGAAACAAACCCCAAACTTGTATAAAGGCTTATTGCCGCCTTATTACTCTTATGAACCTCCAATTTAATCTGGGTGTTTCTTTCCTTTGCAAAAGCAATGGATTGCAAAGCCAGCAGTTTTCCAATTCCTTGTCTTTGACAGTAAGGCAGAACTCCGAAATGGTGTAGATGAAGACGACGACCGTCAAAAGTCATCCATGAAGTAGCTATTAATTCTCCGCTTTTGTTTATCACAACCAAAAATTTGCCTCCCATTTTCAGGCTCAATTCAATGGTTTGCTGGTTATCACCCCTTTGCGCACCCCCTAAGCCGGTCTGGCTCCAGAGATTTTCAATGGCCGGATAGTCTGTGGGTTCATAGTCTCTGATAAGCAAATCTGACATGAAGCAGGTATTCTATAGTTTATTTCGGGTTGTGGATGTAAATTTTTGCCCAAATTTTAATCTCCGGGTATTCCCGGGAGGGGAGGATAAGAAAATATACTTATAAAAGATGTTTAATGTTTCAGAGATTTTTATGGCTGATGGCAGCACCAATGGCCGTGCAATATCTTGCGTATTTGGGTGTGTGAAACTTTACTTTATACAATTTGGAAAGTTCATGAAAGGTTTTTTGAGCCTGTGGGACTTTGACAAGGTTTCCGGTCATGACAATATCTTTGTCTTTTTCGATTTTGGCTGCAAGCACAGCCATCATACCAATAGTCTGAAAAACCATATTTAATATGGCTCTGACAAGATCGCTCTTGTTGGCCTTGTCGCTCATTTTTCCAAAATTGGAAGCAGTGAGAGTAGGAGGGAGGTTACCTATATCTCCCTGGGTGATATCTCCGATGCTTAAGTCTACCAATGATAAGTCGCCACTTTCTGCAAGATTTACGATATTTTCAAAATCCGAAAGATTGAGCATTGCCTTGGAAAGCCCCAGAATGGTCCCACCTCCAACGCCCGTACCGCCAATATGGGAGATACAGTTGCCATGGGCCTTTACAATGGCAGTGCCGGTTCCCATACTGACAATTACTGCCTTCTCTAATTTTGAAAGATACAATCCACCGTGTCCCAGGGCAATAAATTCCTCTTCTTTCTCAACGGGGATACCCAATATATCTCTGTAGATAAAACTAGCCCCTGCACCGGTCATGCGTATCAGGTCAATGTCTTTTATGGATAAGTCGTTGTCATTGAGAAACTTGCCAAGCGCGCCTGCTGCAGATGCTATGGGGTCATTGGCCTCTACAGACAGGGGTTCCAGGAGGATTTTGTCTCTGAACCCGACAATTTTTGTAGTGCTGCCGCCTATATCAATACCTATTATCATGAACCAAAAGTAAACATTTTTTATTTTCGGTATACTAACAGTTTAGGATGTTTTGAGTTTATCTATCAATAAAACGATAGGGTTAATTATCTCTTTTATAATCGTTGATCATGAATATCTATTGAAAAAAAGGGTTGAAGACAATAGGAGAATACTAAAAAAGCTTTGCCAATATTATTTTTTGTTTTACCTTGGCACAGATAAGTGATATATTATTTTAATCTTACATTAAACTATGAGAACACCTGAAGAACAAGTGCAGTATTATTCCGAAATGGTAAGGAAAAACATCAAGATAGTCCTTATTGTCTTGTTTGGAATTATTGTCTTATTTACCTCTGTAAAAACTGTTGGCCCTGAAGAGGAGGGTGTAGTGGTGCAACTGGGTAAATACAACCGCACATTACTACCTGGGCTGAACTTTATTCTGCCTCTGGGAATAGAAGTGATGTATAAAATTCCGGTTCAGCGACAATTGAAGCAGGAATTTGGATTCCGGACTACAGATGTGGGTACTCGCACGCGTTATGCAACCGGAGATTTTTCGCAGGAATCATTGATGCTCACCGGCGATTTGAATCTTGCTGATGTGGAATGGGTTATTCAATACAGAATCGTTAACTCTTTCAACTACCTTTTCAGGGTGAGAGATGCCGAAGACGCGCTGAGAGATATGTCAGAAGCTGCGGTAAGGAAGATTGTGGGTGACAGAACCGTAAATGAAGTTTTAACCGTAGGCAGGCAGGAAGTTGCTTCAACAGTTGAAGTACTTCTGCAACGTATGTGCGACGAATATGAGAATGGCATCCGAATAGATCAGGTGGTACTTCAGGATGTGAATCCGCCAGAGTCGGTTAAGCCTTCTTTTAATGCTGTAAACCAGGCTCAGCAAGAGCGGGAAACGCTCATTAACCAGGCACAATCAGAGTATAACAGGGTAATTCCCCGTGCCAGAGGTGAAGCCATGGAAACCATTGAACTTGCCAATGCATATGCTCTTAACAGGGTGAATCGTGCACTGGGTGAAGCAGAAAGGTTTAATTCTGTCTATGCGGAATACATGAAAGCACCTGAGGTAACAAGAAAAAGGTTGTACCTGGAGACAATGGAAAGAATTATTCCCAAACTGGGTAATAAAATCATTGTGGATGAAAAAGGAACCAACGTGCTGCCTTTGCTCAATATTGACAAACAAAAATTGCAAACACCCTAACTCTAAAAACAAGGAACTTTAACTATGAAGTCTAAGAATATAATTATTATAGCAATAGTGGCCGTTGTAGCACTGCTGGGTTTTAACACCATTTTTATACTCAGTGAAACACAACAAGCCATTGTGACTCAGTTTGGCAAGCCTGTGGGTGGTCCCAGAATGGAGCCCGGAGTGAACTTTAAAGCTCCTTTTATTCAAAAGGTGCAGTACTTTGACAAAAGATACCTGAAATGGGATGGTGATCCCAACCAGGTTCCCACGCAAGATAAAAAGTTTATTTATGTCGACACTTATGCCCGCTGGCAAATTACGGATCCCTTACAATTTTTTATCCGTTTGAGGGATGAGCGTTCCGGTCAATCCAGACTGGATGATATATTGGACGGTGAAACCCGTAATGCAGTAGCAAGCCATGAGTTGCTTGACCTGGTGCGTTCCAGCAACCGTACGCCCGAAGTATATGAGGATTATCTGGAAGACATGGAAGAGCTGGAGGAGATATCCGTAGGGAGAGAAGAAATTGAAGCGCTTATTCTTGAAAGAGCCAACCAGAGAACTGCCGACCTGGGCATCAGAATCCTGGACTTCAGGTTCAAGCGAATGAATTATGTTGACGATGTCAGGCGCAATGTTTATGACCGTATGATTAGTGAACGAAATCGTATTGCTGATCAGTTTCGTTCTGAGGGACAAGGAGAAGCCCGAAGAATTGAAGGTGACAAAGAGCGTGATCTTGCTCAAATCAAATCTGAAGCCTTCCGTGAAGCAGAGGGAATCAGAGGTAGGGCCGATGGCGAAGCTACCTCCATTTATGCTTCAGCATATAACAGAACTGCTGCCTCACGCGAACTGTATACCTTCCTGAGGTCAATGGAGGCTTTGGAAGTTTCCTTTGATAAAGAAACAAGTATTATTCTTACAACTGACAGTGAACTCTACAGGTTTTTGAAGAGTTCAAGATGATAATGATTTGCATACAAAAAAGAGGTGGGAAACAAATTGTGTTTTCCACCTCTTTTTTTGCCCCTTTTTTTACTCTGATTAGATTCCTGTTTCAATCTGAAACATAATGTTCCAGAACTCTTTCCTGGATTGATGGTAAGATGGACCCGGGGTTTGCTGGTAAGAGATGTTTAACTGGACTTTATTGCGGTGTGCAGGGAAATACCTGGAAAACCCTAACGTTATGATCTCCTGTTTGTTCTCATACCATTTTATGGTATTATCAGGTTCAATGTAAGTATACCTTCCGGCAATTTCATAATTGCCGGGAAGAACATAACTTAATTGAGAGTTTAATCCCCAACCGGTAAAAGAGTAGATGTTCTGCTCATTAATACTGAAAATCTTCTGGTTGTTGATGTCACGTGCTGCATATTCCATTGCCAGTGCCCAGCCATTGTATTTGGCCATCAAATCAATAAAAGAGGAAAGAATATCCTGTGACTCACCGGTGAAAACACCACGTTGTCCGGCTGTTCTTGAAGCTTTGTGGTTAAAAGATGCCCCCGCACCCAGGGATATTTTCGGGCTTGGTTCTCTTTTCAGGTCGCCTTCAAAAAAATCACCATCAGAAAGAAATTCTCCCAATGGCAACAACTCAATCCGAGCTGTATAGCTCAATCCATCATCGGTCCGTGTAATATTCCTTCCTTCTCCGGCGCTGATGGCACTTTTGAGCCTGTACTCCAGACCTCCTATTTGCGAAGTGTAGTATGCCATAACACCAAAATCCCTGTCAATGTTAAAAATGGCATTCACAGCCGAGCGGTCTGCAAACTGCAAAGCACCACTTGATACAACTCTCTGGCGGTTTCCGGGAAGTTTTCCCTGGCCAAAGCCTATATAAAAGGAAGGACTAAAAGTATAAAAGACCATTGCATCTCTTACAATTCCCGGAAATCCGGAGTTATCCCAGTCCTGGTCGCCCCTGGAGAAGGACAATTGCAGATAATAGGTAAAATTGTTTTGTCCCAGGAAACCATCAAAACGCAACCTTAATCGTCTTACATTGGCTTCAAATTCCTGCGGGCTTAAGTTGGTGCGATTCACGGTGGTCATTCCTACCCGGTTTTGCATCCTGAATCGGATGTTGACACCGAAGAGAGAATCGGGATCGAAAAACCCCAATCCTTCATGAAAGTTGATAACCGCTCGTTCGTCTAATTCAGTCTGGCTATAAACAGGTTGAGAAAGAACAGTTATGAAAATAAAGAACAGGCATGCCAAACCGGACATTCTTTTGCTGATATTCATAGTGAAATTCAGATAAGGAAGATTTTCAAATGAGATAAACTTTAATGTATTTTGAATCCGTTAACAATTATTCCTTTTTGACCAATACGTCAGCGATATGGAGAACTTTCAGGGGAAGATTGTTCCTGGTAATATAGCCTTGCATATGCATGAGGCATGATGCTTCTGTGCTAATGATGTATTCAGCACCGGTTTTAAGAGCGTTTTCAGTCTTTTGTTCTGCCATGGCCGTGGCAATGGCTTCATGTTTTACGGAAAATGTTCCTCCAAATCCACAACAAACTTCAGTATGCTCCATCTCTATAATTTCAAGCCCTTTTACCCGGGACAAGAGTTTTCGTGCCTCATCTTTCAATCCATACTCTCTGAGAGCAGCACAAGAGTCGTGGATAGTTGCTCTGGCTGGAAACGAGGCTCCAAAATCTTCCTGTTTCAGATAGTTGACAAGAAAGTCTGTAAGTTCAAATATTTTCCTTCCCAGTTTTCGGTTGGGATTATGCATTGCCGAATTGTCAAACATTCCATTGTAATAGTTTTTTATCATGCCGATGCACGATGCCGACGGACCTACCACAAGGGGATAATCCATAAAATCTTTGATGAATTTTTCGGCAACACAACGAGCCTCATCCCAGTAACCGCTATTGAAAGCCATCTGACCACAACAGGTCTGATTGGGATTGTAATGCACCTTAACTCCGGCATGTTCCAGCAGTTTAACCATGTTCATCCCGGTTTGGGGATAAACCTGGTCAATAAAGCATGGAATAAAAACACCCACTTCCTTCATGTACTTGCTGTATTTGATTGTTTTACGAAAGACATTCCTGTCATTACCCTTGATTTTTTTTCTTTCCCCAAAAACCTATGTAATTTCAGCAAGAAAACTCATGTTGAAATAGTTTACACGGTTGTCAGACAGCTGATTGATATTCTTCGCATGCAGAACATCCATGGTTTTTTCGTTTCAGAAGCTTTGGTAACTGTCAGGAGGGAAATTCCCGTTGCCTCAGAACCTCAAAAAGTACGATACCTGCAGCAACGGATACATTCAGGGAGCCGATTTGCCCACGCTGTGGTATGGAAATTTTTTGATCAGCCATTGTAAGGCAGGCTTTGGAAATGCCCTTCTCTTCTGAACCCATGATGATAGCCAAAGGACCTGTCAGTTTGCTTTCATAAAGATTATTGTCAGCCTTTTCTGTGCATGCCACGGTTTGGATGCCACTCTCCTTCAAAAAAGCAATGGTTTCCATTAAATCTCTTTCTTTACAAACCGGAATCCTGGTGAGAGCACCCGAAGAGGTTTTTATCGCATCCGCATTGACCGGCGCACTGGATTTCTCCCCCATGACAATTGCGTGGGCTCCTGCACATTCTGCCGAACGTGCTATAGCACCCAAATTGCGTACATCGGTGATTTTATCCAGCAATACCAGCAAAGGTGTTTCTCCTTTTTCGTAAATTTCCGGAAGAAGCATTTCTAATTTATGATATTCTATTTCTGCAATCCAGGCAATTACACCCTGGTGGTTCTTCCGGGTGACCCGGTTTAGTTTTTCCTGGGGGACTACCTGAAAAGGTATCTCCTTTTCTCTGATAATCTGAAAAAGCTTTTGAAAAGTGGACCCTTCCAATCCTTTTTGAATTAGCACTTTTTCCGGTATTTTTCCTTCCTCAAAGAGTTCTAATATAGGCCTGAGGCCAAAAATATAGTTTTCCAAATCTATGGTTAATTTAGGTAAATAAATATGCTGTTTTTTATCTTCTCCATCTGTCTACGGCAAGATTCCAGTTTCTTCGGTAGGCAGATTTTCGTTCAAGTTCATAGTGATTATCTGATAAAAAGTTATTCACTCTTACAAAATTCAATTCAGCTCCGGGTCTGTTCAACCCCTCCTTATAATACCAGGTCTCCCCATCGTCACCATGAAAAACCATATCGGGTGGCCCGAAAACAATGTAAATCATTCCTTTGTCTGTTTGCCATCCGGGCAAATAGGAACTGAATAAGCTGTTGGCTTTCACCACCCTTCTGTTATAATTGCTCATTATGGAGGCAGCCCTGTCAGGATTTCCTGCGCTTCTGGACCAAAACCGCTCAGCTGCCAGCTGTGCATCGCCCAGGGCAAACAAAGCAGTAAATTCGCTGCCGGAAGTGATATATCTTAATGGTAATAGCATTTGTTCATTGGTGGGAGTTTGAGGAAAGTCGTTGCGGAAACTCCTGATGGTAAATCCCGACTCCTTATTTCCGGGTTCTGAAAACCGGTATATTCCATTGCCGGGTAATTGAAAACGGGTAGTTCCCCCCGAAAAGTTAATAATGAAGATGCTGTCTGGCTGAAAACTATCAATTCTTTTTTCTTCCTGGCTTGTAACATAAGCTGCTGTGGGGATATTTTCAAACAAGGGATACCTTTGCACTTCCAAAGAGAAATCAATAGCTCTTGCATGCGTAATTACAAATTCTTTGTTGGCAGGTAAATGGAAAGGTGGAAAGTAGATACTGGTGTCATCCACTGCAGAAGCAGTAAAAAAACCTTCACTGAAAATGGTTCTTTTGTCCGTTGTTAGCAAGGTGGTTTCTGAGGTTCTTCGGTTTAAATCCTCAAACAGGATAAAAACATTGTAGGAATTGCCCATAGCCAGAGGAATCGTTATCTCACTTTTCACCAGCCGGTTTTCATCAATGTACAGGGTGTCTGTAAATTTCCGAACCTCAGTGTGAGTATGGCCTCTTTTTTCAAAAGAAGTATAAAGAGAGAGGGTGAGCTGGTAGTTGGCCAGGAAAAATTCTTCTCTGGCATCCCGGACATAGAAAAGCTGATTGGTGTTAACTTCCATGCTGACAAGGCTCAATCTTTCATCAACATGAGAAATATGATAAACAGGGTTTATACTTCTTTTTTCCATATGGTAACTGTGTGCCATGTTCATGTTACTTACGCGGGTAACCTGACTGCAACCACTTACTATCGCGGCAATAAGAAGAATATATGAAAAAAACCGTATTGTCATGATGCAAAGATAAAGATAATGTTTGTCAGATTGTTGTTCCCCATTCCAAAAGCAATACTTTTTGAATCTTCTTTATCCAAAACAGGAGTGAAGGAAATGAAATGGTTGGTATCCTTTACACTTGGCAAAGTATGGGACTTTTACACTACTGTGATCCAGGGATATTTACCGGTATGGATTTATTCAGCTTTAATGATATCAAGGAGTTTTTTTTGGGAAAAATGCGTAATAACCGCAGTCTTATTTTTGATAGTTTTGGTCCAAACAAAATTTTAACTATGGATAGAGACGAAGTACTGGAAGCCATTGAGCTGGCAAAAGAGCAAAAACTTAAAAAGTTAAGTCTGTCGAACCGTGGTATTACCGAGTTGCCACCTGAAATAAGCAGATTAAGTCAGGTTCAAAAACTTGATCTTTCTTACAATAATATAAAGAAGTTACCCCCTGAGTTTTGTCATCTTACCAATCTGGGCTCGCTTTACCTAAACCATAATGAATTGGAGCGATTGCCTCAGTGTTTCGGGAACCTGACCCATCTGACCAACCTGGACCTCAGCAATAACCGGATTGAGCAACTGCCTGAAAGCATAGGGGAGATGAATAGCCTTGTGCACCTGGATCTGAGCTTTAACCAGATAGGGAAACTGCCCCTGAGTATGGTAAATCTCACCGGGCTCAAAAAGCTCTATCTCGAAAACAATCCCAGTGTTTTTCCGCCAGAGAAAGTTATCAAAAGGGGGTTGTATGCCACCATGCACTTTCTGTTTGGAGAAATAAGAAAGAAAGAAAGTGCTAAGGTTATCATGCAGGTTTATAACATGCCAAGGGATTTGATTACTCCGTTTACCACTTATATCGAATGTTTTAATGACCTTGTTTCATCCGCCAATGATCAGGTTATTAATTTTGATGTGAAATACATCAAACAGGATTTTACGGCCAATGTAGATGTTGACATTGAGATGGAGAAATATCTGCTGGACTTTATGAGTTTCCTGAAATCCAACATAGGTCAAAAACCCTATGGGGAGTATAAGAAAGAAGGGAAAGGAATGCTTGGATTGCAGCTCGCTGAATTAAGCCAGCAGCTTACTGGTGTAAGCAAATCCCTGAATGAAAAGATGGATGAAATGAAAAGTTTGCAAGAACGCATTGCCAGGCTAACGAAGGCCATAGAAAAAGGATAAAATTGCTTTGTCAGAAGTTGGATATATATCCTACATGAACTTTGGCATTTCTAAACTCGGGGGATACATCTTTTCGTAATCCCAGGGCCAGGTTGATGGAAAATATTCCGGGTGGAGTCTGGAGGTTAAGCCCTGTGCCGAATCCTAACGGGAAATCATTAATCGGTTTACCTCCACTATCCTGCTGATACCAGCCGCCATTGGCAAAAAAGCTGAAAAAACTGCGGGGGGCAGTAAAGAATCTGAACTCAATATCTGCCATCGAATAGGCTGAAGCAATAATGGACAATTCATCAAAACCCCGTAATGTTTTAAATCCGCCAAGGCGAAACAGCTCGTTACGGGGCAGGTTTTGCCCATTGATGTACCCTGTACGATTGGCAACCGAAAGGGTTGCTCTTGGGCCCGTTTGCCATCTTTTTTCCATGTGAACCAGCGCATTTACGCGTGTTTGTCTTAATTCCGTTTCATCATAAATATTTTCGGGAAGGTTGTTGTTGATGACGATTTTTCTGATACCGCCAGATGCTCTTAAACTGGCAATGAATCCCCCCTGAAGTAATTGTCGGTAAAAGGCTCTTGTTCTGTAACGATACTCAATGCCGTAAAGGTTCATCCTGAAATCCAGGTTAGGTGCTGTATTATCAGCATTTTGCCAGTTTTGGGTACTGATAAGGTTATTGGCTGTGTAATGCCAGAAAACCCCAATTTTGCTACCGGAAGTAATACCGAAAAACAAAGCAGGTTTCAGCTGCATTTGCAACCAGCTTGTATCTTGTTTATGCAGGGCAAACATCAGCTCAGTTTCCAGGGGTAGCCTTAGCGGGTAAGGATAACTGCCATTGATATTCAGGATTTGGGTTCCCGAGCCGGGTCCCTGCCATTCAATATCAATGTTTTCTCCCATTCCCATTGCGTTTGATAAGTACAGGTTGAGTAGTCCGGTAACCTGAAAGGGTGTCTCAGGGTCAGCCCCCCCGGCAAAGCCTGCAATACCATCAAACCGGTTGGACGGTATGTTTTTTAGTGGGAGAATCAAAGAGGCAAGACCTGGCGAAAAGCTTAACTGAACAGGTCCGGACAGCTCTGCGAAGTCAAGTTCCTGCAATCTTTTTTCGGCGTCATTTACCAATTTTTCATTAAAAAGATTGCCTGCAATAATACCCAGGAAGTTTTCTGTAAAATGCCTGTTCAATTTTGCATCTCCTGCAATGCTGATGGTGTCGAAAAGGATTCTTTCTGATGGATTGGCTATCAGATCAAGCCATATTTCATTATCTGTTATTTGTACATTCTTTTTCTCTATACGGGCAAATGGATGGCCTTTGGCAGCGTAAAAATCAATAATGCGCTTTAGTTCAGTTTCAAAATCATCGAAAGCCACAGGGCTGGCTTTTGTAATATGTTGCAGGTTGGAGCCATAAAGGGCCATATCGCTGATATGCAGCTCGTTTACTTTGTAGTAGTATTTCCTGCCGGGGGTAATAAATATGGCAAACTCCTCATCTTGCAACACTATACTATCTTTGGTTGCCGAGAGGTAACCTTCTTGCTGTAATTGTGAAATTCGTTCTTTGGCAAAAACCTGTGCATTCTCGTTATCACTTGATATGGGTGCAGGAATGTGATAGATTTCCTGTGAATACCCTTCTACCATTTGCTGTGCTGTTGTCTTTAAAACAGCAACTGTGCAAAGCAATGCCAGAATATATATCAGGAAGCGGGACATTTTTATGGGGAGTTGAGATTCCAGTCAATAGGTTTTTTGCTGTTCTGTGATAAGTATTCATTGGTTTTAGAAAAATGGCGGCAGCCAAAAAATCCTCTGGAAGCTGACAGGGGTGAGGGGTGAACAGAGGTGAGAACAAGATGTTTTGAAGCATCTATAAGAGCAGTCTTCTTTATGGCATAATTGCCCCAAAGGATGAAAACCAGGTTTTTCCTTTTTTGCGATAGTAGCTCAATGGCTCTGTCTGTAAATGTTTCCCACCCTTTTTTCTGGTGCGAACCCGCATTATTTGCGCGCACTGTTAATGTTGCATTCAAAAGCAGTATTCCTTGTTTCGCCCATTTTTCCAGATTGCCATGACCGGGAAAGGGAATGCCGAGATCTGATTTCAATTCTTTAAAAATGTTGATCAATGATGGGGGAGGGGCAATCCCAGCTGGTACAGAAAAGCAGAGACCATGCGCTTGTCCGGGGCCGTGGTAAGGGTCCTGGCCAAGGATAACCACCTTGGCTTCTTTAAAAGGAGTGTGGTTGAATGCTGCGAATATTTGTGGTCCCGGAGGGTAAACTACATTGTTTGCCCTTTCCTTTATCAGAAATTCCTTTAGAACAGGGAAGTACGGTTTTTCAAACTCTTCTTTTAAAACTTCTTTCCATCCTGACTCTATCTCCGGGTTTACCTTGTGGGCCATAATTCATCAGTTTTTTTGGGTCAGTTGATGAGCTGTTTTAACCAGGTCAATTTGTCCAAAATCACCACTGCTCATAAAAAGAAATGCAGAATTGGGCTGTTTATTGTCCAGGATTCTCTTTCCCAACTCTGAGGCATCGTTGATTACCTCTATATTATCACCCCCAAATGCATCTTTAATATCCCGGGGGTTGATGGGAGGAAGCCTTTTGAGCTGAAGAGCATGCGGATTGTAAAAAACAATTGCATAATCTGCATCGATCATGGAATCCTTGTATTGTATCAAAAATTCTTTGCTTAAACTGCTGTAGGTGTGAAGCTCCATAACTGCAATAAGCTTTCGCCCGCTAAATTGTTCTTTTACAGCTTTGGTGGTTGCTTTTAGTTTAGAGGGGGCATGGGCAAAATCTTTAAAAACAACAGTATCTTCTGACTGACTGATTAGCTGCAGTCTGTTGCTGGCTCCCCGAAAACTAACGATGGCTTCCATGAACATAGAATCAGATATTCCCATCTGATTGCAAACAACCATTGCACCGGAAATATTCAGCAGGTTGTGCTTCCCAAAAATCTCCAGCGGGTAAGATGATCCATTTTGTTTGATAAAAGTTTTGCCATTTTTTATTTCATGCTCAGGATAAGTATATGAGTAAAGATGAATGTCCTCCTTGGTTTCTTCCTCGCAAAGCTTTTGCAAAATTTCGTCTTCTTTGCAGTATATAAGTTTGCCGTTGGGCTTAATCAAGTCAATGAAAATTTTGAATTGTTCCAGGTAGTTTTCAAAGGTTGGGAAAACATTGATGTGATCCCATGCAATTCCGCTCAATAATGCGATATGGGGTTGGTACAAGTGAAATTTTGGGCGCAGATCAATGGGAGAGCTCAGGTATTCATCCCCCTCCAGGATTATAAAAGGGGCATCGTCAGAGAGTTTTACCATTACATCGAAGCCATCCAGCTGGGCACCTACCATGTAATCGATGTCTATGCCATGATGCTGAAGTACATGCAATATGATAGATGTTATGGTTGTTTTGCCATGACTTCCACCGATAACAATACGTGTTTTGTTCCTGGATTGATTATACAAAAACTCAGGATAAGAATAAATGGCCAAACCAAGCTCTTTGGCCCTGAGTAACTCAGGATTATCAGCTTTTGCATGCATGCCGAGAATTACTGCATCAAGATTAGAATGTATATGGTTTTCGTTCCATCCCATTTCGGAGGGAAGAAGTCCATGGGTCTGCAATCTGCTCCTGGAAGGTTCAAACACTTGATCATCAGAACCTGTTATTTTGTAATTTTTCTTATGAAGGGCAATAGCCAGGTTGTGCATGGCACTTCCCCCAATGGCGATAAAATGGACGTTCATTTTTTAACTATTTTCAAGTAGTTCTGAATTCAATTTTTGAACAGTTTACAGTTGCGATCTTCGGGGTGTTTTTCATTCAATCCCGCATGGCATTCGTAATTTTTGTAAAGTTAGTGTAAATTGCAAAACCCAAACAGTATAATTTCCGTCTTCATCTGATATATGTTGAGCCGCAATAAATATAGATTCGAAGGTTTAAAATTACAATTTGCGGCATTCCCTTATAATTCAATACTATTTACCGTGAGACACTGATTTTATCTTTGTTCAATATTCGTATTTTTGCCTTTCAGGTCAGTTATCTTATTTGGAATTTGGTTTATAAAAAACCATTTTCTTGTACAAATTTGATGTAATGATTGAAACATCTGACTTGAAAACACTGTATAACCAACAAGTAAAACTTCTGCGTTTTATTCACTTAACACAATTGTAGTTGACTTGATTTTGTGATTTTTGTTATAAATAAAAAGTAAGTACAGAACAAATATGAAATTAGTTCCAATCATACCTGAATGTTTTAAACTTGATGGCGGTGCTTGTTTTGGTGTTGTTCCCAAATCCATTTGGTCAAAGCATGTCCCCAGCGATGAGAATAATATGGTAAATATATCTTCGCGGTGTTTGCTTGTTGATACCGGCGAACGGAAGATTCTTATCGATACGGGCCTTGGAAATAAGCAGAGCGATAAGTACTACAGCTATTTTTACCTTTTTAACCGCATGGGTCTTGAAAAAGCATTGACGGAAAAAGGTTATAGTGCAGAAGATATTACCGATGTTATACTCACCCATCTTCACTTTGATCATGTGGGAGGAGCGGTAAAATGGGCAGAAGATGGTAAAACACCTGTTGCTGTATTTCCCAATGCCACTTATTATTGCTCCAAGTCGCAATGGGACAGTGCGAATGAACCAAATCCACGGGAAAAAGCATCGTTTCACAAGGAAAACTACCAGTCACTTTATACTGAGGGAAGGCTTGAGTTTATATTTGAAAACACTGCTTTTTGCGAGGGTATTGATCTCGAATTAAAGGATGGCCACACCACAGGGCAACTTATCCCGGTAATCACTTACAAAAACAAAAAGGTGGTATTTACAGCTGATTTCATTGCTACTGTTCTCAACATACCTTTGGCCTATGTTCCAAGCTTCGACGTAGCTCCTTTAAAATCTATGCAGGAAAAAGAAGAGTTTCTTAATCGTGCAGTAAATGAGGATTACATCCTGGTTTTTGAACATGATTATTACCATGAATGCTGCACCCTGGAAAAAACCGAAAAAGGGATAAGGGCAGGGAAGATTTTTAATCTCCAGGATATTTAAACTTGTGAACAGGAAAGAGGAATTGCAATTGTTCTTTTTTATAATCTAATTATTTATTTGCCAAAAAGTAATCACCTAATAATGAGTAAAGAAAAAGCATCAGAACTCAACACCAGGTTTCATGAACTATCCACCGAAGGGTTTTTGGAAAAATTATCGGTTGAATTTCCGGGAAAAATACGTTTTGCTACCAGTCTTGGTGCGGAAGATCAGGTGATAACTCACATGCTTGCATCCGGGGGGATACCCATCGAAATATTTACTCTTGATACCGGCAGGATGTTTTCTGAATCTTATGATTTGATAGAAAAGATTCAAAGTCGTTATGGTATCGATATAAAGATTGTTTTTCCTGATACTGTTGAAGTTGAGAAGATGGTTAACGAGAAAGGCATCAATCTGTTTTACCATAGTATTGAGAACCGCAAACAATGTTGCGGGATAAGAAAAATTAAACCCCTGCAAAAAGCATTGCAGGGAATGAATGCATGGATTACGGGCCTGAGAAGGGAGCAGTCTCCAACCCGAACCGATATGCAGCTGATTGAATGGGATGCCGGGAATCAGTTGATAAAGGCAAACCCATTGCTCAACTGGACAGAAGGTGAGGTGTGGGATTATATTCAGAAACATAAGATACCCTACAATACCTTGCATGATAAAGGTTTTCCTAGTATTGGCTGCCAGCCCTGTACGCGCGCTGTTTTGCCCGGAGAGGATATCAGAAGTGGCAGATGGTGGTGGGAGAATCCGGAAACCAAAGAATGTGGGCTGCATAAACAATAATAGATTGCAAATTGAATACAATCATATTGTCTCATTAATTGATGATATTTCAAAGTAAAAAACAGTAAGGAGCAAATACATGACATCAATAACCAGTCATATTAATATTACTTTTCAGGAGAATTCGCTCCCACCCAGTTTGATGGTACTTGTTGATTATACGGGTATTGAATTCCGCCTTATTTCTGCTGATCGGCTCCTTTTTATGGGAGTTAGAACAGATATTATGAAGTCATGCAATGTCTGGCTCATGGATTATCCTTCTTTTATTTTGCTTTCAGAAAAAGCACATGACAGCCCCATTGAAGACTTACCTGAAATTCTTCTTATCCTGGAAGAAAATGAAATGGGTAAAATTGAGGAACTGGATTTAGCGGACAATGTTGGAGTAGTTGTGATGCCTTGTGTTCCGGAACTCTTTAAGGTTCAGATACGCCAGGCACAAAAGAGAACAGCCCGAAGATATGAGAAAAAACTTGAAATAGAACGTCATAGCAGTTTGTTTCTCAACAGCTCCCAGGCTAAACTTCTTGTTGATCCAATAGATGGATCTATTATTGATGCCAATCCTGCAGCTTCAGCACTATATGATAAAAGCATTGAAACTTTGCTTGCGGGCAATTTCCTTGACTTGCATCCCAGGGATTTTGAAAGCTTTATGAGCCAGACCAAACAAGTGCTGGGGGGTGAAAAAGTTTTGCTGGCACTCAGTTTCCCAAAGGAAGATGAAGATGTAAGAGAGCTGGAATATTTCATGAACCTTGTTACTTTGGGGGGCAAAGGGTTTGTGTATCTCAATGTGGAAGATATCACAGAAAAGGAAATAGCCAATGAGCTTTTCTATGAGCAGGCAGAGATGTTGCGCAACACACTTGAATCCATAGATGATTTATTGTTTTCTCTCAATAAGGATGGCGATTTTATTGATTACTATCAACCCACAGGAGGAAGTACCCTGGCATTGTCGAGCGATGTTTTTATTGGTAAAAACATCTATGACGTTGGTTTTCCTCTTGATATAGCCCAGAAGTATATTTTTACAATTGAACAGGTTATTGAAGAGGATAAGGCGGAACAAATTGAATATCACCTGCAGGCTTTCGGTTCGCAGCTCTGGTACAATGCAAAAATTTCGCCCAGAAAAAATACTTTTGGGGTAATAGAGGGGGTTACAGTACTCTGCCGGGATGTAACCCTGCAGAAAAAGAGTGAAGAGGCGCTGAAAAAGGCACGTGACTTTTATCTTACCATGCTGGCTGATTTTCCCACCATGATCTGGAAAACCAATAATACCCGTCGTGCAGACTACTTTAACAAAACATGGCTCGAGTTTACCGGAAATGATCTGAATACGGAAATGCGAACCGACTGGAGCGGAAAGCTTTCTGCTACAGACACCAAGATATTTGCCTCTGTGCTAAACAACGCTTACAAAACCAAACAGTCCTTTCAATTAGAGCACAAACTGAAACATCATTCGGGCGAATTCAGGTCGGTGATTAATGCCGGTCGCCCATTTTACAACCTTGATGGTAACTTTGCGGGTTTCATAGGCTCATGCTACGATATCAGTGAAAGAAAGAAGGCCGAAGAAATGTTACACCTGCAGAAGAGTGCCATGGAATCAGCTCTGGAGGGCATCCTTATTATTAAGGATGATAATGAATCTTACCCGGTAATTTATGCCAATAAGGAACTCTCACGTTTGACTGAACTAACAGAAAAACAACTTGTTGGCAATGCATTTCTTGAAGTGCTGGGTTGCCCTATCAGCGAAGATACCCGCAGTGAAATTCTCCATGCCCTGAAAACCAGGACAAGTTTCAAAGGGGAGTTCTCATGCCTGACTTCAAATGCAGATAATGAAGTTCAATGGAGACTTTTGTATATGGCTCCCGTAAAAAAAGAAAATGAAGCTACCAATCATTTTGTAGCAGTACTAAGCGATATTTCTGAAACCAAAACAGTAGAAAAAACCCTCAGGGAGAATAACCGGCAGTTGCAGAAAACCAACCAGGAACTCGACAACTTTGTCTACAGTACTTCCCATGAGTTGCGTTCTCCTCTTATGTCAGTTTTAGGATTGCTCAACCTAATGGAAACCGAAAACGATATTGAGGAAGATGAAAGAAATACCTATTTAACCATGATTAGGGAGTCTATTTCCCGCCTGGATAAAATTATTCATGATATTATCGATTACTCAAGAAACTCACGTACAGATGTTCTTCTCGAGAAAATCGACTTTAAAACCATAATAAAGGAGGTAATTGAAAATCACGAGTATATTGAAGAGTTTGAAAAAGTAAAAATTACTACCCGGGTGGAAGATAAAAATTCTTTTCTCTCAGATGCCAAACGAATTCGCGTGATTATCAATAATTTTATTTCCAACTGCTTTAATTTCCACGATTTCAAACAAGAAAATCCCTTTATTGAAGTTTCTGTGAAAACTTCACCGACGAATGTACTTATAACGGTAAAAGATAACGGACCAGGCATCTCTGATAAACATCTTGGAAGAATCTATGATATGTTTTACAGAGGAACAGAGAAAAGCAAGGGTAGTGGAATCGGCCTTTACATAGTAAAAGAAATTGTGGACAAGCTCAAGGGCAGTATTCAGGTAAATACAAAACCTGAGGAAGGAACAACTTTTACCGTTGATTTACCCAACTCAGTGCATAAAAATATTGAACTAAAAACATTAACATCAGCTGAAACCAGCCAGGAAATAATTACAAGTGCCAATTGATTATTATATACGGCAAAATATTCTCGTACGGTAGCAAATCCGAAGACCTGAGAAATATTGTAAGCAAAGAGAATATTTCTTAGTATCTTTAAAGGCTTAGCAGTCAGGGTAGTTTTAGCATTAAGCTGATAAAAAAAAGAATCATATGAACCGAGACATGACAATAATATTGACACGCACGCGGATGAATATTCTTTCGCACTAAGGCAAACCGTATGTGAAGTATATTGTTGGCTATTTATCCCGCTGAACAAGCGGGATGATCATTAAAAAACAAATTTAGACAGATGAATCTGGAAATCGCATTACTTATAGATGACAGTGATATTGACAATATGGTCAATAAAAGGGTCGTTCAGAAAGCAGGTCTTTCTTCTGACATCACCGTGAAAAATTCGGCACAATCAGCCATTGATTATTTGAAAGAAATTGCGGAAAATGATACAGAGCGGATACCGGGAGTTATATTTCTGGACATTCGTATGCCGCAAATCGATGGGTTTGGCTTTCTGGAGCTTTTCGAAGAACTACCAGATGTTATCCATAACAAATCTGAAATTGTGATGCTCTCATCTTCCATCGATGCTGCAGATTATAGCAAAGCGATGGAAAACCGCTTTGTAAAACAGTTTTTCAACAAACCTCTTCACAAAGAATCAGTGATTAACTTGGTTGACATATGAATTCTTTGGCCGGGAGCCATCTGAATAAAAATATTGATGATGAAGCTATCTTCAGGCAGCTGGAGGTAATGCGTTCTACTCTTGAGTCAATGGATGATTTGGTTTTTGTGCTAGACAGAAACCTCCTTTTTACAGATTTTTACAGCCATCACAATAGCACTTCCTCTCTCAAAGGTTTTACTTCCGCTTTTAGGGTGGGCAGTCATTTTTCTGAAGCAGGCTTCCCGGATGAAGCCTACAGCCTTTTTGTAGATGCTGTCGAAAAAGCCAGAAACAAAAAAGACACTGAGCGAATTAGTTTTTCCGTTAAAGCCTTCGGAGGTGAATTCTTTTACCAGGCTAAATTATCACCGCGCTTCACACTGAATAACGATTTTGATGGGGTGACAGTCGTGTTGAGAGACATTTCAGCATCTGTAAAGTCGGAAGAGAAGCTCAATAATTCTCTTGAGTATTACCTTACTGTATTGCTCAATTTCCCCAACCCCATCTGGAGGGTTAATACCCATAAAGAATTCGACTATTTCAATAATAAATGGGTGGAGTTTACGGGGATTGATGCAGAAAAACACACTGGTACCGGCTGGAAATCAGGAATTCATCCTCACGACCGCCCAAAGGTTGTAGAAGAATTTGAACGCAGTTTTGCCAATAAAAAACCATTTGCTTTTGAATACCGGCTGATTCATCATAGTAAAAAATACAAATGGGTAAAAACTTTTTGTCAACCTCTTTTTGACCATAGAAACCGGTTTGCCGGCTATATGGGGAGTTGCTTTGATATTGATGATATAAGATCTACACAACAATTGCTGCAGGAGAGTGAATCCAGGTACAGAACTATGGTGCAGGAGCAAAGCGATCTGGTTGTCAGGTGGAAAGCTGATTTCTCCATCACTTTTGCCAATAATAGCTTTTGTAATTTTGTGGGAAAACCCTTAGAGAAATTATTGGGAGCCAACTGGATATCATTAATGAATGCCAGGGAAAATAAGGAAGAGATAAGAGAATTCTTAAAACGTGCTCAAAACAACCAATCCTCTGTTTTTGGGACCGAATTACAAAATAAGAATCAAGAAAAAGTAGTTTTTCAATGGCTCAACAGCCCGGTGAGTGATACAAAAGGGAAGGTTATTGAATATCAGTCAGTAGGACGGGATATTACTGAAATAGTTGAGAAAGAAAAAGAGAACCAGGTTCTTTTGATTCGCCTCAATGAAAAGGTAAAAGAGTTGAGTCTTTTAAACAAGGTTTCACAATACATTAATGATGAATTGCCCGAGGACTCGTTTTTCACTTACCTGGCCAACGAAATATCCAGGAGCTTTTTAAAACCAGAGCACACCTTCACACTCATTGAATTCAGGGAGAAAATATATACTTGTAATGAATACCGTTTGCCTGATTCTTTTACAGAAATATCTTTTGCTTTCGGGAATAACCACGAGGGACTGATAAGGGTATACAGAGATCAGGAGGTATTGAGAGATGAAAACATTGATTTTGTTGAAGAAAACGAGAAGGAGTTGCTAAGGACCGTATGTGAACTTATAAATGCATACCTGGAAAAGCTTGAAACTGACCGAAAGTTGCAACAAAGTAAAAGCCGTTTTACTGAATTGTTTGAGAGTGTGCTTGATATTGTTTTTAATATTGATGCCAAAGGCAATATTCTGAAAATTAATTCTGCAGCAACCCAAATTCTGGGGTATTCTTCATTTGAAGGAAAAAACCTGTTGAGCCTTACTGCACCTACCCAAAGAAAGGATATTCTGCTGCGCCTGAATAAAGCAATTGCAGCTAAAGAGCAATCTTTTTCCTTTGAAACAAAAGCCCTCACGAAAGAGGGAGGAATGGTCTTTTTACAAATCAAGGGAATTATTAAGTACAGAGATTACGGTATGCCTCTTGAGATATTTGGAATCGCAAGGGATATTACTGAGCAAAAACGCCTGGAGCAGGATATAATGAAAACAGTAATAACCACTGAAGAAAGAGAAAGAAAACGTTTTGCTGAAGACCTGCACGATGGCATAGGTCCGCTGTTATCTGGGCTGAAAATGTATCTTCAGCAGGAAACGCTGGATATTGGGCTTAATGATAAGCAAAAAAGAGTACTCAGGTATTGCCGTGAGCTGGTAGATGACGCTATAGGGCAAACCAGAAGTATCGCCAATAATCTTACGCCCGGAGTTTTGAATGATTTTGGACTGGAAAGAGCACTCTTATCTCATGTAGCCAAGATTAACGCAATCGGAAAGTTTTCAATTCGTTTAAAAATGCAGGCTTCCCTTGAAATTGTTGAAAATGATGTTGCCATCGCAATTTTCAGAGTAGTTTCTGAACTGATCAACAATACCCTTAAGCATGCAGATTGTAAGCAGGTTGAAATAACACTCGATATTAAAAAGAATATTTTTTCCCTGGTCTATAACGACGATGGTGTAGGATTCGAACCCAATGAAACAGGAAAATCAGTGAAAGGGTCACACATTGGAATTAAAAGTATCCATAACCGCATTCATTCCTTAAATGGGAACGTAACATTTTTCAGTGAGAAAGGGAAGGGTGTTTTTGTGAAGATTTTTATTCCTTTAAAAGCTCAAACTCTGTAAGTAACTGATAGTTATTTGTTTAAATCGAATTGGGAGGCGAGTAAAAAAAATGGATAATGTTTTTTTTTACATATAAATACGGATGTTTTCCTGTTATAGATTAAGTACTTTAGCTCTCTGCTTTAGTGGTTCAATACCTGGTTTTTGAATAATCCAATCATGGAAATATCAGTGAAGCCTTAAATAATATCCAGTTCGAATCCCTGGTAAGAGTATTTACATAAAAAAATAAACGATATGGCACACAAGATTGTAATTGTGGATGATCATTTCATTTTCAGAAATGGTTTAAAAGATTTGCTGGCTGAAATACCAGATGTAGAGGTAATTGGCGAGGCAGAATCTGGCGAAAAGTTTTTGGAAATGCTACCCGGTATTGAACCGGACATGGTGTTTATGGATATAAAAATGCCGGGATTAAACGGCATTGAAACCACACGCAAAGCTATCGAACTTAAGCCTGACATAAGAATACTTGCTCTGAGTATGTTCGGCGAAAATGAGTACGTTGAAGAGATGTTACAGGCCGGGGCTTTGGGCTATCTTTTAAAAAACATTGGTAAAGAAGAACTGGTAAAAGCTATTGATAATATCTCTCAGGAAAAGGGGTATTTTAGTGATGAGATACTTGTAATGGTAACAAGGAAAGTATTTAATGCCAAGCAGGAAACCAAAGAAAAAAACATCCTTGATAGTTTTACCAGGCGCGAGTTGGAAGTATTGCAGCTTGTGAGCCAGGGAAACTCCAATACGGATATAGCAGAAAAGCTTAAAATCAGTCCACGCACTGTTGGTGGACATCGAAACAATATGTTGTCCAAATCCGGATTGAAAAACACTGCTGCCCTGGTAAGTTTTGCTCTAAAAAACAACATAATTACTTCCTGAAAATACTTGTCAGATACCGACAAAAAAAGGGTTGTCTTTTCACAAAGACAACCCTCACACCACTAACACTGTAAAACAATAAAACCAAAAACATGGATTTC
>RECE01000073.1 GCA_007694165.1 Bacteroidota bacterium | reverse complement strand
TTTCTCAGGAAAATCTGAAGCAACACCCCTAACGATTGAATGCAAATTTTATTGTATTTCTCTCTCGTATGCTTAGCAGGTAAATCCACCGAACTGTTAAATTATGCAAAATCAGCGTTTTTAAATTGCATGGAAATGCAATGATGGCGGGCGTTGTACAATGGTTTAAAACTGCAAAGGCAAAAAAAAGACAAAAAAACGACGAGTAAAACAACATAAATTAACGTAAAATTAATATATTTTGTAAATTTACTGATAGCTAACAGGAATACTGTTAGAAAAAACAAGAGCTATAAACAAAAACAAAACATCATGAAGAAGAGTTATTTGATTTATTTTGTTTTCCTGAGCATGCTGGTTCATCTGGCAAGTGCTCAGGAACATCGTGTTACCGGTACGGTGACCGATGCAGCAGATGGTTCTACTTTGCCCGGGGTAACTGTTTTAGTGCGGGGTACCGGCGCAGGAACCATTACCGACAATGCGGGTCGATATGAAATCGCAGTCCCTGAGGACGGTGTATTGGTTTTTTCCTTTATTGGGATGATGAGCCAGACAGTAAATGTAGGCGGAAGAAGCGTGGTAAATGTAGCTCTTTCTGCCGATGTTGCCACGCTGCAGGAGATTGTTGTGACCGCGCTGGGTATCTCTCGCGAAAGAAAGGCCCTTAGTTATTCTGTACAAGGTGTTGGCGGAGATGAACTCTCTGAAGCCAAAGATATTAACCTTGTCAATTCACTATCCGGACGCATAGCCGGTGTGCAGGTTACCAGCGGAGGTGGAGGTATAGGTGCATCATCTCGCATCACCATCCGGGGAAACAGCTCTTTTGGCAATAACCAACCCCTGTTTGTGGTAGATGGTACACCCATCAGTAACTTTGCTACTGCAGTGTCGCAATATGGAGGTGCCGATTATGGCAATGCCATAATGGATATTGATGCCGCCAATATTGAGTCCGTCACCGTTTTGAAAGGGGGTATGGCTGCTGCTTTATACGGGCAAAACGCAGCCAATGGGGTCATCCTTATTACCACCAAAGATGGTTCAGGAAAAAGAAAAAATTTTGGTGTCAACATTTCCAGTGCCGTAACCTTTGAAACTCCTTACATTTTTCCCGCATATCAGAATAAGTATGGGCAAGGACTGAACGGTGAAATGTTTCTTTATAATAAATACCTGGCTGATAATAATCTTACCGAAGCAGAATACTCCTATCAGGATTATGCCTATGAACGGACCTTCCGGTATTACAATGGCCGGGGTGGTGGACTGTTTGACGGAAGGGATGAGAGTTGGGGAGCCAAACTGGATATAGGGCTCATGCTTCCCCAGTTTAACAGCCCCTATACCCTTGACGAGAACGGTCTTCCGGTTTACCAGAATACACCCTGGATTTCTCAACCTAACAATACCCGTGACTTTTTCGAAACAGGGCTTACCATGGATAACTTTTTTGAAATCTATGGGAGTTCCGACAATTCTGTTGCACGATTGGGTGTTTCCAGTATGCAAAGCCAGGGAACAATCCCAAACACCGACCTTACAAGGTATTCGGTAAATTTTTCCGGTGAATTAAAAATATCGGAAAGGTTTTCAGGAAAAGCCACTGTAAATTATGTAAAGAACTTCAGCGATAACCTGCCAGGTGGGGGGTATGAGTCTGATAATGTAATGCAATCTATCGGGGGCTGGTTTGGGCGCCAGGTCGATATGGAGGCACTTAAAGAAAACTGGCAAACCAAAGACCCCTTCGGATATTGGTACAACTGGAACCAAACCTACTTCAGCAACCCCTACTTCATTGTCAATCGAATGCTGAAAAGCCGTGACAGGAACCGCGTTTTTGGTAATTTTTCTCTCAATTATAAACTTGCAGAAGGTCTAGCTCTTACCGGTCGTATTGGCAATGACTACTTTGGTGAAAACAGGAAAGAAGTCTGGCCTGACGGATCCATAGGAATTGATGTTACCCAGGGAGGCCGGTTCAATATCAACGAAAGGGTAAATAACGAGTTCAATGCCGATCTCTTCCTTAATTTCGATCAACCCATCAATGATGATTTTCGTGTGGATGGTCTTTTAGGGGGCAATTATTACCAGAGAAGTTATCGTTTCCAGGGAATGGCTGCTGCCGAGCTTACCGTACCCGACCTTTTCACCATTGGAAATGTTAGCGGAAATCCCACCACAAGCATGTTCAACTCCAAAGTTGTAACCAACAGTGTTTTCGGTTCGTTGAATGTGGGCTTCAGAAATTATCTGTTCCTGAATGCTACAGGTAGAAACGACTGGTCATCTACACTTCCGGAGGGTGCCTGGTCTTACTTCTATCCTTCGGTAGGACTGGGATTTGTTTTTACCGAGGCCTTTGGTCTTGAGAACAATATTTTATCCTTTGGTAAAGTGAGAGCAAGCTGGGCCGAAATCGGTAAAGCAACAGATCCCTATAATACCCGTGGTACCTATGCACCTGCAGCTGCTACCTTTAAGGGAGTTACCCAGTTTTTCATCAGCAGACAGTTACCTCCTGTTGGATTGAAAAATGAAAATACTACTTCCTATGAGGTAGGCCTTGAAATGGCCTTCCTGATGAACAGGTTGAATTTTGATATTACTTATTTCAACAACCTCTCAAGAGATCAGATCCTGGGGGTTAATATTTCTCCTGCTTCGGGTTACAGTTCTATGTTGATCAATGCCGGTGAAATTGAAACCAAGGGTATAGAATTGCTGCTCAATGCAGGCATTGCGAGGAATCCCGGAGGATTTAACTGGGATGTCACCGTAAACTGGGCCAAGATTGAAAACATGGTAAATGAACTGTACGGTGATCTTGAGGCCTATCAGATTGCCAGTTCATGGGGTGGTTTAACCATTGAGGCTCGCCCGGGAAAACCTTACGGTACCATAATGGCATTAGGGTTTGCTCGTGACCAGCAAGGCAGAGTGATCGTACACCCAACCACAGGAAGGGTGCTGAAAACACCTGTACCTGTAGAGGTAGGCAATACAACACCTGACTGGCTCGGGGGCATCAGAAACTCTTTCTCCTACAGGAATCTCTCCGTAAGTGCCCTGCTTGACATGAGAATGGGAGGTGATTTATTTAGCGTTACGCACTGGTTTGGTGGATACGCCGGCGTTGCACAATTTACCGTCGAAAATGGAGTGCGGGAAGATGGAGTAATTGTTGGTGACAATATCCTGTCCGATTGGGGTGCTGTACTGGCAGCCGTAGACGGAGACGGGAATATTTTAAGGGATGAAGATGGCTTTCCCATTGGCAGCGGAACGGTTAATAACATTCCCATTTCTGCCCAAACCTACTTCATGGACTTTTGGGGAAACCAGGAAGCTTCTATCATTGATGGATCATTTATTAAGCTTCGGGAGATTTCCATTGGATATAGTATTCCCATGTCTATTGTAAACAGGATGGGGTTTATTACAGGAGCAGATGTGTCTTTAGTAGGCCGAAATCTTGCTTTGCTGTATAAACACAAATCCAACAATATAAATATTGACCCGGAAACAGGTTTCGGTACTTCCAATGCGGGTGTTGGTCTCGAGCAATATCAGATTCCTTCAAGCAGAAGTATTGGTTTCCGTGTAAACCTTAATTTCTAACCACAAACAAGTTTAGCTATGAAAAAATATTTTATTATACCATTGATATTTTTCGCGTTGCTCGTTGTTTCTCATTCCTGCACCAAGGATTTTGAGGAAATCAACACCGACCCGAACAACCCAGTTGAGGCACCCTCCATTAATATTTTGGCTAATGTAATTCGCTTACATACCCAACAATATTATAACGCCTGGGGAGATATGAATGAACCATCCTCTTATGCAAATCATCTTGGAAAGATTCAATACATTGATGAAGCAGCATACCGTTTTCGGGAAGGTGTTGTGAACAACCTCTGGTTTTTTACCTATGTAAATATCAACGATCTGGATATTGTCATCAGGAAAGAATCCCAGGAGGGGGGCAACCCCAATTACCTGGCTATGGCAATGACCCTCAGGGCTTATATCTATCAGATGGCTACTGACCGCTGGAAGGATATTCCATACACAGATGCAGCAAGGGGGCATGAGGAATTAACAAACCCTTCCTATGACACCCAGGAATCCATATACATGGACCTGCTCGATCAGCTCAAGCAGGCTAACAATCATTATGACAATGCAGCTGTATTTGCCATAGGCCCCAATGATGTGCTCTTTGGCGGTAATATGATGAAATGGAAAAGATTTACCAATTCCTTGAGGCTGCGTGTGGCTACACGAATGTCTGATGTAGCACCCGCGGTAGCCCGACAGCATATTGAAGAGATTCTGGCCAACCCAAGTACCTATCCTGTAATGCTCAATAATGCTGATAATGCCTATTTGATCTGGCAATCCAGTCCTCCTTACAAGGAGCCATGGAACACCGATTCAGATAACCGGGATGATCATGGCATGTGTGTTACATTGATCGATATATTGAAAGATCATGATGATCCCAGATTGCCCGTTTATGCCAAGCCTGCTACGGTGGATGGCGAATACCGTGGCGTTATTTCCGGAACTTTTGACGGAACATTTGCTTTGAATGAGATCAGCCGCATAGGAGCCCGTTTTCGCGATGTTCCGGATGGGTTTACCCCTATCATGAGGGCCGCTGAAATTCATTTTATGATTGCAGAAGCTGCTTTCAGAGGATGGAACACCGGAGGGATTAGTGCACAACAGGCATACGAAGATGGGATAGCTGCTTCGCTCTCTGAATATGACCTTGATGGGTTGAATGATTACCTTGCACAGCCGGGTGTAGCCTGGAACAACAGCGCAAATCAGATTCATCTGCAAAAATGGATTGCATTGTTTAAAAACGGCAATGAAGCGTGGGCAGAAAACCGCCGTACTGATGTTCCGTTACTGGAGCATGCTCCTGCCTCGGCCTATGTGGATCAGCACAACCGTCCGCCTTTCAGGTACCCCTATCCGGTGGATGAAATTAACCTCAACAGTGAGAATGTTGGTCCAAAACTTCAAGGGATTGTCAACCATATGTGGGGACAGCGAATGTGGTGGGATACACGCACCGGAGTTAATTGATACTTTGTTTTTGTTTTTTTTGAAAAGCCTGGTAGCGATACCGGGCTTTTCTATTAGGGATATTTTGAAGATTCAAGCGTTTGTATTTGCCCTAAACCTGATTTGATACTACTGGTTTTTTAACAATATTGCCTTTTCAGATGGGATAAATAGGCCATTTGCCGAAATTGTGCCGAAGATGGTTTCCTGAAAATTATTATGGTATAACGGAGGATGAGATTGAAGATGATCTGGTAAATACCTTAACCTCAACCTCAGCCTCACCCTCAATCCCGCTTCCCTTCGGTCGCGGGATCCCGATTCCTTCCAGTCTCGGGATTTCACTGCGTTCAACTTCCTTATGCTGCGCCCTCAG
>RECE01000074.1 GCA_007694165.1 Bacteroidota bacterium | reverse complement strand
GGGCACAGCCTGGCATTCTCAATGGCATTCTCATACCATTGGGCCATGGCGGCACGGGGCTTTTCCGGCCCGAATTTTTCTGCATAAGCTTTGGCCCTGTCGCTGAATTTTCCCGGGAAGAAATAGGCATGTCCGGTCTTTCTCTCTTTGGCCCAGCCTGCTGCAGCCAGGATATCGGCGCCATAGACAGCTTTCACGCTGTTTTGCACCTCGACTCCTACTACCAGTGCCACCTCGGCCGTTTCAGCAAGAATGGAACGCATGGCGGTGGTGAGTGCAAGTGCACCTGTACCGCAGGCACCTTCTACCCTTATGGAGGGTTTGTAGCGAAGCCCTTCATCAATATAGGGGGCGAATCCGGCAATGTGCGCCTGCTGGTTGAAGCGGGAAGCAATGAAGTTGCCAAAAACGGTTTCATCAACTTTGTCCGCTCCTCCAATCATCTTCAGCACTGCCTGACCGGCTTCCTTGATATAATCTTCCAGATCGGGACGGGGCTTTTTGGGGTGAAATTCTTTCCTGCCGGTTCCCATGGAAATGGTGTTGTAGCCGGCTATCATGTATATTTTTCTGCGTAGCTTCATATGTGATATTTTTGCTTGTGTGTTTGATTTTTGAAAATTGGATGGATACGTGGGGTTCATCATGCTTTTGGAGGACGGTTACACGTAATCATTGATGGGCCCATAGGCATGAAAGAATCCTGTAAGCAGCACCGTATTCACATCCTCATTGCTGAAGGCCACCTTGTCGGCAACCAGTTTCAAGCCGATTTCTTTGGAACGCAGGGCATACTTTACTGCCAGGCGACTTCCCCTGAAATCCATCCCTTTCAATTCAGCATAATAATTTTTGAGGAAGGTATGTTTATCGCTATCGCCCACCACAGCTTTCCAGGGTTTTATGGAGGATGGAGGATTGCCCAGCTCAGCATCGCAGCGTTGTTGCAGGTTGCTGATGGGTTCATACTCTTTTTTGTCCACATCAAAAATGGCAACAGGTCGTCCCTTCTCATATTTCAGGAAACCGTCCTTTTGAGATCCGTCGGCGTTTTGGCCCCCTTTCACACCCAACCCGATCATTTTGTCAAGCAGGCTGCTGTGCAAATCCTCATCTTTTAAATAAGGGTTCATCACACTCATGATATAAGAGCACACATCAATACCCACATAATCAATCAACTGGAAAATCCCCATGGGACGAATCAGGTAGTCCCGGGTAATCTTGTCGATCATATATACCGATTCGGTAAAACTGAACTCCTTCGTCAATGCCTCTGCCTCATGAATGCCATGCAGTGCATCCCTCATGAAGTGGCCATTACCAATAAAACCGGCAAAGTCGGCCGAAGGAACTACTATCTTTCTGAGTTTTTTGGAAAACTGGTTGGCAAAATCCACCAGATCAGGCTGGGTATGGTCTGCTTTTATAATCTCTACCAGTTTCTGTACCGCGGGAGGATTGTAAAAATGTACCCCCAGCAATCTTCCATCCAGTCCGGCTTTTTTATCCAGTTCGCCTATAGGAATGGAAGAGGTATTGGTGCAAAACCAGGGTGTCACAGTACTGTTTTCGTTGATTTGCCTGAATATTTTTGTCTTCAGTTCAGGGTCTTCCTTGATGGCTTCAAAGATGATGTGCGACTGATAGGTAGCTTCCAGCAAAGTGGTGGGTCTTACAACCAGCAAAACATCATCGATGTACTGGTTGATAATCTGCTCATTGGTAATCAGATCGGACCTTTCTGCATAGGCCTCCCTGAGGGTCACAATTTTTTTCTCAGCAGCCTTGAGTACCTGGCTTTTCAGGTATCGCATCAGTCCGGGCAGCGCCTCTCCGGATACGTCCATGGCGTTGAGAACATAATGCTTACCCTTGTTCTCAGGTTTGAGGCTCAAGTCAGCCATCTCAATGGCGGTAAGCAACAGGATGCCGCTTCCCATCTTTCCGGCTGCACCCAGTACCGACACATTTTGTAATCTTTCTGCATAATCCATAATGTAGTTTTTAGTTTTGATAAAGGTTTATGGGGTTTATAAATTAAAGGTGAGTCCACTTATAAAAGTTAATTGTCCACGAACCGAAGCTCGGCGAAGCCAATTTCACCAATTTACACGAAATCAATTCAATGATAAATAGTTAATTAAAAATTACAAAATTAACACGAATTCCCGAAAACGAGCTTTCGGATTAAACACAAAGGTTATTCGTAGTCTTTCAAATCAATTTCATCATTGAAAACCAGGTAAGCATTCATTGCCATAGCTTTCATTTCACCTTCACCGGGATAGGACTTTACCGGGCCGATGTGCTTTACCCTTTCGGTAATATCATCCATCAGCATATCGCTGTAGGCCAATCCCCCGGTGAGCAATATACCATCCACATTGCCTTTCAGTACGGTTGCCAGTGCTCCGATTTCACGGGCTACCTGGTAAGAAATGGCCATGTAGACCTGCCGGGCGTATTCATCTCCTTCACGGATCCGTTTTTCCACCTCTACGGCGTCTTTGGTACCCAGGTAGGCAAACATCCCTCCTTCTCCCTTGATTTTCCTGCGGATTTCATCCCGGGTAAACTTCCCGGAGAAGCACAAGTCAACCAACTCTCCCGCAGGAAGCCCGCCGCTTCGTTCGGGCGACATGGGTCCATCGCCGTCCAGCCCGTTATTTACATCAATGATTCTCCCTTTGCTGTGGGCACCCACCGATATTCCGCCGCCCATGTGGGCAACAATCACGTTTACCTGTTCGTAAGTAGTTTTGTTTTCCTGGGCAAAAACGCGGGCAATGGCTTTCTGGTTGAGGGCATGCAGCAAGCTCCGGCGCGGCAGTTCGGGCATCCCCGATATGCGGGCTATGTCATCCATCTCATCCACGCAGGTGGGGTCCACAATCATGGCAATCACATTCTCTCCGGCTTCCCTGGCCAGCTCCCAGGCAATCACCCCACCCAGGTTCGATTCATGCTCACCCATGGGGTTGTGCATGTCTGCCACCAGTTTTTCATTGACCCTGTATGCGCCTCCCTTCATGGGTTTGAGCAATCCACCACGCCCCACCACGATATTGATGCTGCTGATGTCGATTTCTGCCCCTTCAAGCACTTCCTTTACCTTGTTTTTGCGGAATTCAAACTGATCGGCAATGCGCCCGAATTGAGAAAGCGTTTCCCGGGGATGTCTTACATTGAGAAGAAGTATTTCTTTCCGGTTCTTATAAACTGCAATTTTTGTAGATGTGGAGCCGGGGTTGACAACAAGGATATTTGCATCCATAAGAGAATCAATATTGTTAAACAATCACTGATTATTTTTACACGAAACATTCATTTTAGAGCACCAACCAAAGATAGTATTTCCCTCTGTGAAATGAAATAAAAGTTGGGATTTTTTGGATGCAGATTTCGGAATGGAGAAGGCAGATTTTAGAATGTGGATTGCAGAATGTAGAATGTAGTAGAGACGATGGATTAGAATTTTTGAAGGTAATTTTTTGAGTGTAGATATTAGAAGATAGATTGTAGATGGTCGGATTATAAGGTTATTGAATTGTTGGATGTTGATTTCAGAATGGCAACGCTGTTAATCTCAAGAAATTGCACCCAGGGCCAGCGGACCTGCATGTCAATGCCCTTCGACAAGCTCAGGGACCACCCTTCGACAAGCTCAGGGGCTAATGCCGATAATTTCAGGGACCGAACTTTAAAAAACCCGGCGACCATCCACTCCCTCAGCAATTATTACTTCCTACCTGCCACACCTTTGCATGTATTGTTATTTAGAAGCTTTCCAAATTATCTGTTGCATAAATATTTTAACACTCAAAACCCATAGAATTCTATATTGTTATTTATATTTACAGTGATTATCATAAATAAACCCAAATCCTATCAATCATGAAAAGAATCAAATTGTTATTTCTATGGATCTTTAGCTCTGTTTTTTTGTATGGACAGGAATATGTGCCTCTGTTGGACACCAGCAAGACCTGGAATATTTATGAGAACTGGATCTATTGGGGAGAAACCTATCCCCATTACCTTGAGGTGTGTGAAACCGATTCTGCCCGGTATGTTATTAAAAAAGAATGGCACAGCGAGCATATTACCGACCTGGGCTATCTTTTTGAAGATACGGCATCCAAAAAGGTGTATTACACGGATATGTATAACAATGAAGTCCTATTGTATGACTTCAGTCTGGTTGAAGGAGATGTTTTTCAATACAACCTTGTTACCAATGTTGACTCGATCCCATTGCTGGATGGCAGCTATAGAAAAAGGATTATATTCGAAGATGGCTATTACTCGTGGATTGAAGGTATAGGAAGCATTCAGGGGGGGCTTCTGTGGAGTGACTGGCATTTTAAAAAACACATTCCGGAAGCATGGATGTTGTGCTATTATGAAAATGACTCTCTTCTGCTCACGAACGATGATTATGATACCTGCAATGTAAGTTTCTTAAACAATATAGCAGAATCATCAGACAATTTATTCAGCCCCACCGTCTACCCTAATCCATTCAATAAAGAGTTATCAATATCATTTGACAACCCGATACATGGCGAAAAACTTACCATCAGCGTATTGACATTGGATGGAAGGGAAATTTTTAACGAAACTCTCCATTCTGATTTTTCTCTTGATCTGTCTTTCCTTCCCAAAGGGATATACTTGCTGGTATTAACCAATAAAGACTTCAGGTACACTGCAAAAATTGTAAAGCTATAATTCAAACAAGGCACGCCTCACCTATAAAATGCAGATTTCAGAATGCAGAATGTGAAAGTCGGATTGTAAGATTGTTGATTTAGGGATCCGGGAACAGGAACTACCAATGCCATAGCTATTCAGTGTCTCCGACCCTGTCGCTGGCACAAAATCCGGTGCAATGCACCCCGGGCCAGCGGTCCGGCATAGCGATAGAAAAAGCTGTCGGCAGGTTGATGGTTCGCTGCGAAAGCATTTTAAACAAAGAAAATGGGAGATGACAGCGCCCTTCGACAAGCTTAGGGACCGTCTCACATGGTGGTTGAGCAGTTCGACATGCTCACTGTAACACTTGTCGAAACCACAGCCGCTGTTCATGTCCCTTCGGCAGGCTCAGGGACCGAGTAACCCGGTGGTTGAGCAGATCGACTTATTCACTGTCACACCTTTCGAAGCCACCACTGCACTATGCCTTGGCCAAGCTCAGAGGCCACCCTCCCACGGTAGTTGAGCCGTTCGACATGCTAACTGAAACACCCAGCGAAATCACAGCTGTGCTGAACTTCTCCTGTACCATTCATTGACCAACGATTGGTTTATAAATACCTCGAAATACACTGTCTTACGTTGTTTTTTATTTAGAATCATTATAAATAAGCGCCAGGCCAGTAATTTAACATTTAAATCTTATTCGTTAAATTTTATTGATTTATATTTACGGTGTTTAACATACGGGGATAAAAACTCTACCTCCCACGAA
>RECE01000162.1 GCA_007694165.1 Bacteroidota bacterium | reverse complement strand
CAACTTGAAGAGCCCAAAGCATGAAATTTAATTTCCCTGCCTTGTTCCCCCCTCAAAATCCCATATTTATCCATAAATCTGAATGAACAATAATCAACTCCCATCCGCCCATGCTTTTAAAGCTATTTTTGGATTATCACGTTGTGGAACAAATTCCTCAACAACTGGAAAATGGTTTTTGTGAAAAAATATTTTTGCGGGAGAAAATAAGCGGATAGAACCAGGGAGTAAGAAGAAAGTGGGCTTGTAAGTTGTTGATGATTGGCATATTATAATTCCAATGGCTTGTGAAAGGACGAAGATGCTCTTGCTGCCTTTAATTGTTGAAGTTAGAAAGCCATTATCATGGCATGGTATTGTAGACATACCCTTACCATAGTAAACCTCAATAGCGTTAATTCTGTTTTGAGCTATCAAGTGAGCGTTGAATATAGTTATATCGTAAAAGTTATGAGAACAATTATTATAAGCGACATTACAGAAACAGAAAAGAGCATTATTCCCTATGGGTTAAATATTGGAAAACATACAGAAACAAGGGTTGATATTCTTCACTACTTCGATCCTGTGCTTGTACACGGCACTTACAGCCCTGTCTCTGATTCACAAAGCATCACACCCGGAGAAAAGTTATCTCACGAGGAGATTCTCTTCAGGGAAAAAGAAACTGCAAGGGCAAAGATAGACTGGTTGCTGAGCAGAGAGGGCTCCAGGTTAAATTATCCTCTGAGGATAAACCCAACAGTAGAGATTGCAGATCCTGATACAGGCATAACCGAACAAATCGGGAAACACAATAATCCTTTGGTCATTACCGGAACCAAACCTTCCCATTCAATGGTGGATAGTCTTGAAGATTTATTAACCATTTTGTGCAAAACCGATGCAAAGATATTGATTGTTCCTCCCGGCAAGAAATTTGCAAAACCCGCCAAATGCTGTTTGGTTACAGATTTAACCAGTCCGGCAAACCAAAAACTTAAAACACTTTTTCAATGGATTACTCCCTTGTTTGAAAAGGTTTATACCTCTGCTGTAGTTCAACTGGAGCGCAATCCCCGTCAAAAGCAACAACTTGAAGAGTGGAAACAAGCGCTTATGCCCTACAACGAAAAATTACACTCTGATGCTTCGGAGGTTGTACGTATTGATGAATCAGGCATTGCCTTTGAAAGTATTTGCAGGCATAAAAGCCCCGATATGGTTGTTTTTCCCAAAAACGAGAAATCCCATTTTTCACGTTATCTGTTTGCCGATGATAACCTCAGGAGGTTTTCAGAAAAGTTCAATATTCCTGTCCTGTTGTATTAAAAGGAGACTATGATAGTTAAGTATCAGGATATTCTCTCAGAGCATGAGGTACTGCATATTGTAAATACGGACTGCGATGAGCCCGTTATTGAAGATGACCTGGGGTAAGGGATTTGTGAAAAGTATTTTGTTTAACATTTAAACTCTACGGATATGAAACTTAGTTTAGAGAATTTTAGAGGATTTAAAATTGAGACGAAAGACGGTGAAAAAGGAAAAATCAAAGATTTTATTTTTGATGAAGAAACATGGAAAATCAGGTACCTTGAAGCAGACTTTGGAACTTTCTTTAAAGACAAAAGAATATTGCTTCCCATTGATGTTGTAACACCTCCTTTGTGGGATAGTAAACTAGTACGTCTTGATTTAACCAATGAAAAGATTGAAAACAGTCCTGCACCGGACGATATACCCACTATCTCCCGCCAATATGAAAAAGAAGTATTAAAACATTATGGTTATGCTACCTATTGGGATTCGGGTTATATACCTCCCGTGAATGCGGGAATGTATTACCCTGCGCGACCTCTGAATGTCCCCGTACAAGATATCAGTGAAAAAGATATGGACTCAAGCCTCAGAAGTTTTAAAGAGGTGATAGGATATCACATACATGCAAAAGATGGGCAGTTAGGTCATTTGGAAGACCTTATCGCTGATGATTCTGACTGGCAACTGATATATATTATTGTGGACACCAGCAACTGGAGACCCTGGAGCAAAAAAGTTATATTGTTGATTGACTGGCTGAAGGAAATAAGCTATACTTCCAAGGAGGTTTCCCTTGATGTCGATACAGATTTTATTAAAAACGCCCCGGAGTTTGACACAGAAAAACCCATTGACGAAGCTTATGAAAAATCGCTGCTGGATTACTACAAACCGGCATTTCCGAAATAGAATTTTGAATACCTGAGTCATTGCAACCCGACCAATTGCCTGAACCCTGCTCCCGGCTTAATGCAATATTCCGGTTTTAATGCTTTTTGGGAGCAATTCAATGAATGGACGTGACTGTCTCATGTCAAGCTCTCTTCAGGCAAATCTTTGGCCACTGTTGCATGGGTATTTAATTAAAGTTGAAGTAAATCTATTGTAAACGTAAAAACAGGAAGTCATGATTTTAGTTCTTCAGATTTTTTTCACCATTCTACTGGCCCTCATGGTAGGTAGTTTCTTTTATTATGTTTTTAAATACACAGGTCCGTGGGGAAGTTACTGGACTTTTGTTATTACACTGATACTGGCAGGTTTGGTAGCAGCTGTATGGATTGAGCCTGTGGGGCCTATGATTTATAATTTTGCCTGGGCACCTATCCTTATTGTGATTCTGATATTTGCCTTGTTTCTGGCCGCTTCTTCTCCAACCCGCTACAGAACCAGTAACCCTGCCCGGAAAGATATTCCTGACCCTGCGGAAAAAAATTTGCCCGCTCTTGCAGTAACAACCATTTTCTGGATTTTTATGGCGGCCATGATGATTGCTTTTATTATTGGCGTATTTAGAGTGTCAGCATCTTTTTAATCGCTCCTAAAGTTAAGAACACAGTTTATTACTATATGATAAGGCAGACTTTCATGGTATGAATTTCAAAGTTATTGCAATGTCAGTGGGGCGATTTTTTCTAGGCCGTCTTTTTACATTTCCATCCCCAGTTCTTTGATTTTATTGTAAAGGGTTTTTCTGTCAATTTTTAAGATTCTGGCAGCTTCCGATTTGTTATACCTGGCTTTTTTCAAAGCATTTTCTATAATTGATCTTTCGGCTTGCTGAGCAGCAACCCTAAGGCTTAATTCTGAAAGTGGATTATCGTAGCTGATTGGACTGGATTCGCTTTTGGGCTTTATTTCTTTGGGAAGACAATCAGTAGTTATAACCTTATCCTTTGCTATGAGCACACTGCGTTTGATTACGTTACGCATCTCACGAAGGTTGCCATACCAATGGTAGGCGTAAAAAGCACTTTCAACAGCCGGATCGAATCGATCTACTTCTTTGTTGAGCTCTTTACAGGCTTGTTTGAGAAAGTGATGGGCAAAAAGCATGATATCTTCATCTCTTTCACGCAGAGGGGGAATTTCCAGTATGAATTCATTGATTCTGTGATAGAGATCTTCTCTGAAAGAACCTTCACGGGCCTGTTCAGTAAGATTGCTGTTGGTAGCAGAAATGATGCGAACATCAATTTCAATGGGCTGGGTGTCGCCCACGCGCGTGATTACCTTTTGCTGAATGGCTCTGAGCAATTTAACTTGCGTCTCGTAAGAAAGGTTGCCAATTTCGTCCATGAAAATAGTGCCATCTTTGGCTTGTTCAAAGTATCCTTTTTTGTTGGATACTGCACCGGTGAAAGCTCCTTTTACATGACCAAACAATTCACTGGCAGCCAGTTCTTTTGGGATGGCACCACAGTCAATGGCTACAAATTTCTTCGATTTTCGTTGGCTGTGATTGTGTATCAAACGTGCAATGTATTCTTTACCAGAGCCCGTTTCACCTTGTATGAGTACAGCCATATCGGTGGGTGCCACCAGTTTGGATTGCCCGATAACTTCCTGCATCCTGGCGCTGTTTCCCGCAATAAAGTCATATTCAATATCATCCCTCTGACCTGTTTTTCGTTTCAAAGCATTTTTCACGATATTGCTGATGTTGTCGGGATGAATGGGTTTGGTTATGTAATCAAAGGCACCCGCTTTAATACTTTCAACTGCCACCTTGATTTCGGCATAGGCGGTCATCATGATAACCACTATGTCTGGATTGATATGCCGGATTTGCTGCAAAAGCTCTGTACCATCGATATCGGGCAGTCGGATATCGCAAAGCACAACATCAAATTCTTTTTTTTGTAATAGCTGCAAAGCAGGTTTCCCTTTGCTAAGTGTATGTGTTGAATAACCTTCTTTCTTAAAAAAGTTGTCCAGCAAATTTACAATGTATAAATCGTCGTCAATAATAAGAATGCTCTTTCCCATGATAAACGTATTAGTTGAAACCTGATTAGGTAAATCGTTCATGGCATTGAATTTTTTTTTAGTTCAAACCCATGTCCCTTTAGTTTGCTAAAATAATTGAAAATATAAACATTTTGACCGGTTTCCTTTGATGTTTCTGTTTACTTAAGGACTGTTTTTATTGCTGAGATAGCAATGGCGATTTCGTTCAAAGCAATTTGAATGAGTTGGGGGTCAGGCTTGTAATTATTCTTTCTGAGATACTTTTCTTCAATTTTCTTTAGTAATACAGTGGCTTTTTCCATTCCAAGCTGCTCTGCAGACGGATGCAATCTGTGCGCTGCTTCTGCAATTCCTCTGTAGTCTTCTTTTTTCAAATCTGAAATTATTTTCTTTTGCATCAGTTCTCCGTTTTCAATAAAGGAATTAAGCATTAGCTGCATAAAATCCTGGTCACCACGGGTTATTTGCCTGAGCTGATCCAGGTCGAAAAGTTTAGCCTCGTTCAGGTTCAGCAGTGGACTTTCTTCCTTGAGTACCTCCTTTTCAGATACAAGGGCAGGAGGTGTTGCCGATATAATATGTTTGATGAAAGTCTCTTCATTATAAGGTTTCAGCATTACAGAATTCATTCCGGCTTTGAGGTATTCCCTGATTTGCTTCCTAACCGTATTGGCGGTCATCGCAACAACTCTGCTGGCAGGGGCCCCGGGATAATTCTTTTCCCTTTCTCTCAGGCTGCGGATTACTTCTAAACCATTCATCCCGGGCATGTTGATATCAAGAAAAATTAGCGGGTATTTTCCCGGATGAAATGTTTTCATGGCTTCAGCCCCGGATTTGGCAAAGTCTGCTTTTGCTCTGCATTTTCTCAAAATAATTGAACCAAGCAACCGGTTAACGGGGTCGTCATCTACAAAGAGAACTTTAAGGTTTTTGGTCGCTTTTCTTTCGATAGTATGTTTTTTGGCCTTTGGCAGGGATTGGGGGGCTTCGTCCAGGGTAAGGGTAAAAGAAAAAACCGAGCCTTCGCCGGGAGTGCTCTCCACCTGCAATTGGCTTCCCATGGCTTCCAGGAGTTCTTTACAGATGGCAAGTCCCAGTCCGCACCCGGTAAAATTTCTGTCAATCCTGTTGTCAACCTGGTGAAAAGGTTGAAAGATTCTTTTTATTTCTTCCTTAGAAATACCTATTCCGGTGTCCGACACCTGAAAGCAAATCGTTTGTG
>RECE01000173.1 GCA_007694165.1 Bacteroidota bacterium | reverse complement strand
CAGGATTTGTTCTCCAAACGCGAAAAATCAAACTGTCATTTGATTGTTCTGCACTCACTAAATCAAGTTGTCTTTCTTTCTGTTTGGTAAAATGCCAATAAACATAAGGATGACCCTTGAATGGGTGATCTAAATCATATTCAGGAATATCTAAGCGTTTTGTTGTTTCTGGAATTTGAGAATAATTGGAGGTCATTTTGCTTGTTCTCATGGAAGAACATCCTGCAAACAAAAGTATTGAAACAAGGACAATAGGGTATTTTGATAACTTTTCCATAAATTATTCGATCTTACTGTCTGTGAATCTCAAATTCTTGTGTAATTATCTTAAAGTGTTTGTTTTTTTCGGGCTATTCTGTCTTTTAACATTGCATGCTGCTAAAGCCACAGTAGCGGATTTGCGGGCTTTCCTGCATGCGCGGGACTAAAAAAGCCCATATGGTGTCCCTTACATGCGGGGCAAAACTACCACCAAGTCCTGTCCCGCAGCCGCAGGATTGGCAAGATCATATTGGCGTGTTGTAGTTTATAGTCTTTACGAAATTTTACATTTAATGTTATAGATTTCGTTGTATCATCCTCAATTGGTATTAAATCATAGGGGATAGCCCCCCCCTTACGAGCCTGGCAGAGCCTTTTGTAATGCCATTTGCAGAAGGGCCGGTATGGTCAGTAAATCTTCCGAAAAACATTGTCCTCTTTTGGTATCCAAATCATACCCCAATAGTTCAAACCTACTCCACCAGTTCAAATGTGGCAATGGTTTGTTTGTTGGAGATCAGCATTAGATAATCACCGCTAACTTTTATATCGTCTGTGTAAGTCAATGCCATTAAAAAAGCTGTTTTCAGTTCGGATCTGTCGCGAAAATAACCTCCGGTAATTCGATACTTAATTTGAACACCATCATCGTGAAAAACATATTGCTCTGGGAATCTGCTACATACACCATTCACCACCACACGCTGATCAATAATCTTAAAAGCAATGGTTATTCTGTCGTTTATTCCCACCCAGTATCCCGGCAGGTTGGTCAATTGCCAGGTGCGCTCCAGCACAGGGTTGGGTTCTCTTCTCAAAATGATGGTCGTACTCCCTTCCGAAACTTCATTTGCATTGCCGCCAGTATTAAGCTGCACAATGTGATTTTCTCCCAATTCAAAAACGGGAGATCCTAATCTTTCGGGAAATGGATACATTTGAACGGTATTCCTCCTGCGATCCCATTTGAGCGTTCCCCTTCGTTGCTTTACCTCGTCCGACTCCCCACTTGTTTTTGTTTCCATAGAATAGGTGTAATTCCTGTTGAGCAGAATTACTGCCTGTTCCCAACTCCCCTCCTGCTCTCCGGGAAAATTTCCGGTATACACCCCTTGCCAGTCCGATGGCTTTTTGCGGCCTGTTGCATCAGCGTTGGCTGTTGTGCCGGTAACCCCGGTCGGTGAGGTACAACCTAATAAAAAAACAGCAAAAACTGTGGCCAGTAAAAGATTCAGTATGCCCTTTTCCATTGTATGTGATTTTATTAAATAAATCAGATAGCCTGTACCGCTTTTTCAGCCAGAGAACTTTCATATCTTCCCTTCAACGCTAATCGCCGATTGATCCTTCAAATAGTCTTCCTTCCCTAAAAATCAGGACATGCTGTGTGAGTCAAAAGTTAGTCATGGATTTTTTATCCAATATTTTTCGTGCTGCTTTTTTGGCATAACTGGCATAACCCTGCTGTTTACAAATCGTTAATAACTCATTCTTAGTTTTATTTTGAAAACTTTTATAAAATTCTTCTACTTTTCTATCAAATTCATCCGTTGTTAAAATTGCATTTCCCAATTCTCTATCTATAAATGGAACATTCCTGTAAATCATTTTAGGATTTACGCTCAGAGCACTTATTAGTTTTACAGGTTTACATAACAGATTCGTAACAATTAACTGTTTTCTTTCCTTAAAAACGAATAAGAGATACTCATACATTGGATATTTAAAACGTGTAAAGCTATACCTATCAACCTTTACGTGATAAACTTCCAATAGGTCCTTCTTATTGAATCCAACTTCTCCGTATTTATTTTCTACCCTAACAATCTTATTTTTAACATCAACAGTAACATTTTTTCTAAAATCTTCCAGAAAGTAAGTAGTTGTCAAGATTACCGGAGGCCCAAAAAGAATTAAAAAAAGGATTAGTCCAATTATTAAAGCCAAGTCATTCAAATCTTCGGGTCGCTGGATAGCAGTATATATCAAAAAAACAATAAATCCAGATGAGAGTAAAAAACTCAAAATGAAAATCAAAAAAATGTGTATTCTTAGCTTGTATCTTTCCATTATAATATTATCAACGAATAGCAATATAGCCAATGGCGATTTGCGGGCTGCTTCACTGTCAACCCTTTCACACCTTTATGTGTGGCAGAATGCTTCAAACTGCCACATCCTAAGCCATTGGCTATAATGGCTGCGGTGCGTTCGTGCATTGTTTAATATCCTGTATTAATACTCTTTTTCAAGAATTTTTTTCATATTTCCACCCTCTGTTGTAACATGGATATCCATATCATTCAACATCTTAATATTTCGTTTCTTGAATATCGTTCGGGATAAAAATTTGAATTTCATGTAAGTTATGTGTTTAAATATTGAATATGCTCCTTTGTTTTCAATTATCATTTCAATTTTTTCGATAATTAATGAAAGAGGAAACGAGAAGGTCATGGTAATTTTTTCATCTACAATTGATTCTCTGATTTTCCCTTTGTAATTAACTTTCTCACCCATCATGTATTGCTCAGCATAAAAAGCAGAACCAGTTTCAAAAGGTTTTCCATTCGTCCACTTAAATAAAATATGGTCGTTTGGATGCCATGCGGAATAATTTTTCTCAATATTGACAAGGAAATCCCATATTTTGTCAGGCGATGTTTTAATATCCACTTCATGCACAAGGGTCATGTGCCTTTGTATTGTCCTGAATTTTTCCATGTTGTCAAAAAATAATCAGATACCCTAATGTTTAGCTTGTTTTTGGGTTTTGGCCGGTTGTCCTTATTATTCAATCTTCAAATATATGAATAAAAATATTTAATTTGCAATTATTAACGAAATAAAAAAAAGCAGAAAGCCTGATGGGTATTATCCGATCAGGCTTTCTGCCAGTTTACAATGATTCCCGGCTATTCAGGCGGCCGGAAACTTTAGGGTCAAAAAGGTTTTACTTCACCTGCAACTTCTTTACAGCCACACCCTGGGCTCCGTGCAGTTGTACAAAGTATACTCCTCCTCTGAATCCATCCAGGGAAACAGAGAATTCGGTTTCACCTGCAACAAGGGTGTTGTAGACAACCCTACCCTGCAAATCGGTAATAATGATTTGGTTTACGGGCTGACCGGAAGTGAAATATACTCTTTCACTGGCCGGGTTGGGGAACAGGTTTACTTCAAACTGATCCACAAGATCAACAAAGGGAAGAATAGCTGCATCTATGGTGAGAACCACATCATGCGCAGGCATAATGAATGTGTATGCATAATCATCACTTACCAGTTCATCATCAATGTACCAGCCATTAAACATATAATTCACACCGTCCATAAATTCAACTTCCACGGTAACGGTTTCACCTGCTTCATATTCGCCTTCACCGGTGGTCTGAACCGCTTCGCCCATGTCGTGAACAATAGTCACCTGGTACAATACCTCCTCTTCAAATACCGCGGTAAGGGTTACATTGCCGGCGGGCATTGTATAGGTAAATGCAGCGTCAGTGCTTACGATATCTTCAGCCTCCATCCAATGAACAAAGTTGTAACCCTGTGCAGGTGTAGCATTAACAGATACACTCGCTCCTTCTTCATACTCTCCGGCACCGCTTACTGTTCCACCGTTTTCAGGTTGAGCCGCCAGGGTAAGGATATAGGTGTCAGGTATGGGTTCAAATACGGCAGTAAGAGTAACATCATTGGCGGGCATGGTAAAAACAAATGCCATTTGAGTACTTACCACATTGTCGTTATGATCTTTCCAATGAACAAAAACAAACCCTGTATTGGCAACAGCAGATACAACAGTAGTTTCACCAATTTCAAATTCGCCTGCTCCAACAACGATACCTCCTTCGGCAGGACTTGCCACAAGGGTAAGGATATAAGTAGTGGGTGCTACCCATGTATCTTCAACAAATACATCCTGTGCTACATCATTCGTTCCACAGGCGTAATATCCGGTCATGAGCACACTGAAGGTCTGAGGTTCAAGGTTCTGGTAGGTATGGGTTATAATGGCACCACCACCGGTGTTTCCATCACCAAAATCCCATTCATAGCCTGCCGCATCACCTGTAGCAGTGAAGGTAACAGTAGTTCCGTCGATGGTATATTCAAAGTCATCTTCCATCTCACACTCAATAACCACTTCCAATTCCCAGGTTACATCCACACAACCGCTACCCAGGGTCAGGGTAACCTGGTAGGTGCCGGGTGCTTCGTATACATGGAATGCTTCATCAGTTTGGGCTGTATTACCATCACCAAAATCCCACTCAATGAAGGAGTAGCTCTCTGCATTGGCAATAAACTGCACTTCTGTGTCAATAACATGGGCTACCGGATTGGCAACGGGCTGTGCATCTGCATCTTCTACGATGGCAATATCGTCAATATAGATGAAGTAACGGCCTGATGTGCCACCATCTGTGTGCCAGCCAAAGTAATAGGTTCCGTCTTCCTCAACAGTAAACTGCTGTGAAGCGTGCAAATACACATTGGAGTTAAAGCTGGGCAAATCAATGAGCAAATCATTCATGGCAGTATGATCATTATCTGTGCCCATGTAAACGGCCAGATTTTCGGTTGAAAACCTTGAACGGTAAGCAAAAGAGATTTCATAACAAGTATTGGCCAGGAGTTCAAAACAACCGGTTATAGCCCAGTCGTCATTGGCAGTGTTTCCACCACCTCCATCGGTCCTGATGGCCAGGCTGTTTTGTCCGGTATTGGAAAGGTCAGCCACATTCTGAACATGCCATTCGTTTACACCAGCGAGATTCTGGAATGTCCATGAGTCAATGTCCTCATAATCCTCAAAGCCCATGTAATAATTGGCATGCAGGAAGTCTTCAACCACAAGGGTGTTATTGGCTGCATTCTGATCATTATCGTTGGTAATAGAGAATACCAGATGATAGTATTCACCGGGATTGAGAGAGAAACCGTTTTCGATGGTTACCCAGAGGGATTCACCAGCTTCCAGGGTTTCATCTATGGTGAAAGAAACAGGTGTTCCATGATTGACCTCCATATTAATGTTTATACCGGTCATATTTTCCGACCCTACATTGCTGATATGAAGATCAAAAGCTTCCACATTATTGAGCGAACAATTGGCATCAGTATCTCTGGGAGCAATAAAGTTTACAAGGGCAAGGTCCTGATCAAACACCTGGTAGATGGTTATATCGTCGATATGCATACCAAACTGGTCAGCCGGACCATAGGCATGCCAACCCAGGTAGTATTCGCCGGTATTGTCAACCGTAAAAGTTGCTTCGGCTTTCATATAAGCAGAATTGGAAATGGCACCCAAATCAACAAGGTTAATATTCATGGAAGTTGAAACCTGATGTTGTCCCAACATTAATTTCAGGCTTTCAGGCCAGTTGGTAGCCCTGTTTTTGTAGTAGAAGCTAACGTAATAAGTATTTCCCTCCTGAAGATAAAAACAGGGGCTGAAAAGCCAGTCGTTGCTCTGTGTATTAGACTGGTTGGAGAAATAGGCGTAAGAGTAGTTCCCGGTGCGGGCATGTTGGGGATCGTTGAATAGTTCCCATTCAAACCCATCATTGTTGGCATCTTCCACAAGCCATGCAGCGAAATCCTCATCTTCTTCAAAACTCATGGTATAGGTGCCTTCAGAAGCCAGGTCAAAGGAAGAAAGCGTAAGCGCCACATTCATCAGACCATCATTGTTGCTGTTCTGATCATTCTCCAGAATCGTATAAACATCCAGCACGTTATCGTCCTGCTGTGTGAGGTCGATAGTACTGGTGAATGTGTATGTCATCAACTGGTTGTAGTTGAGTGTAGCGCTGATGGTTTCCACAACGGGGTCGGCGCCGTTGAGACTATAGGCAACCTGGAAGTTGGAAATGGCTTGTGTTCCAAAGTTTTTAACTTCTACAACAACTTCCTCACTATCCGTGAAAGAGCAAGAATTGCCCGGAGCAATAAGCCTGGTTATACCTGCATCAGTTTCGTAGAGATTTTTAACAGAAACATCAGTAATGTGCATAATATACTGCTGAGGATCATTAATATCGCCAGTGGTTGCGTACAATGCAAGAATAATATCCTGCCCGTCATACTGGGGCAGTTCAAACAGAAAATCCTGCAATGACAAAGTAAGGTTGTCAGACTGAGTAATGGCAGCTGCTTCCTCCCAGGTTTCACCGCAATCGGTAGAAACCATAAGGGCCAGCTTATCGTCAGAACCCATTTGTTCACCTCCCTGAAAATACTGAGCAGCAGCTTTCAGCTCAACTACCAGGTTTTCTGTAGCAGTAAATTTTGGGCTTACCATCCAGTCTTCAGTTCCCAGGCCTGTGAAATATACACTTGCGGTACGAATACCTCCCAGGTTATCACCCTGCCAGTCCACATCCATGGCAACCCTTGGGTAACCCTTTCCGCGTGCTTCATACCATCCCGGATATACATCTCCCAGATTGCTGGAAAAAAAACCAACGAAATTCATGGTTGGAAGAGGCAATGAAAGGGGCTCGGGATGATACCGCAAAATACCTGGCAGAACATCATTATAATTATAGGTATCTCCGGCAAGTTCGGTGGTAACAGAGAAAGTGTAATCGCCAAAAGGAAGATTTTCAAGGTACCCTACAAATACTTCTGCTTCTTCGCCGGGTTGCAGCGTACCTTCATGAACCGCATAAAAGTTTTCATTTACCGGCCCTCTCAGACGAACTTTAACAGGTACGGCAGAAATGGCTTCATAACCATCGTTACGGATTTCTACTGATACAGGAGTCTGTTCGCCAAAACAAGCTGCAGAAGCAGGAGACACCATAGACAAAGGCATGGCATCGCGGGCTACAGCATTTTTAATTTCAATATCGTCCAAATGGAAAGCGGCTATACTATTGGCTTCCTGTCCGTTGGTAGCATAGAAAGCCAGGTGAACCAACTGCCCGGCAAACTCACTCAAATCAAACTGGTACATTTCCAGATGACGCGAGGGCTGATTTCCAATTTTGAAAGTATGCACAACATGTGCAAAATCAAACTGGCTTGTATTGGTTGACACCAAAACAGAAACACTGTCATTATGGGCAAAATTACCCTGAACAGGATCGTCCCAGAAACGGGTAAGGGCAGCTTTAAATGATACTTTTGTGGTTTCAGTAGCCATGAATTGGGGACTGATTATCCATTCATCTTTTAAACCGGAGGTACTGAATATCACCGAAGCGGTATTCGATCCATGTAAAACATAACCCCTGAACCAGGCTCCCCCGGCATACTGGGGTTGCTGAAACCCTTTAGCCTCTTGCCATCCGGTATACACATCGGGAAGGTTGGTTCCGTCAAACAACTCAAAATCCACTATCTGTGGCAATTCCTGCAGACTTCCATCTTTCATCAGTAGTTGCGCATGAGCATAACCTCCCACGAACAACATCAACAAAATAATCCATGTAAATACTTTTTTCATATTAATCTGGTTTTAAAATTTAGAATAAAAAGGGTGTGATTTTTGTGTTAATAACTTTTCTTTATTTCAAGGCAAATTTAACCCAAACTATCGGTTAAAAAAAATGATAATGCAGCGGGAAGAGCCCTTTAAACAAAGCTACTTTAACATTAATTGCAACAAAATATTGCTTGCTTGGAAAATTCACCCAGCTCACAGGATTTTAGTCCAAACAAAACTTGTATTTTTACCGTTTGAATGTTTGTAACAAAACAACAACTATAATATCCATCTAATTCATGCAAAAGGCAACCATACATAAATATCTAAAAAAACTACTAAAGATTATCGCCTGGATAGTTGCCTCTTTCCTGCTACTTTTTATTCTCATTGCAGTATTGTTGCAGTTTTCATCCGTTCAAACCTTTCTGATTCAAAAAATCACCAGCCAGGTAAGTCAGCGGGTTGATACCCGTGTAGAGATTGACAGGGTTGCCATTCGCTTTCCTAAATCTGTAGGACTAAAAGGCATTTACCTGGAAGATACCAAAGGTGACACCTTGCTTTACGCCGGCAGTATTTTTGTGGATGTGGGTATGATGGGCCTTTTCAGGAACAAGGTAAATGTAAACAGCCTTGAACTGACCGATGTGGTGGCCAATATGAAACGGGAGGAACCCGATACGGTTTTCAATTATCAGTTTCTAATTGATGCCTTTTCCGCTGAAGACACTATAAATTGGGATTCTCCGCCCACTTATGATGAATCTACAGAGGTAGAACAAGATGACCAGAACGAAGGCTGGACCGTGTCCATTAGAAAACTTTCTCTTAAAAATATCCGCTACCATAACAAGGACCATTTTTCAGGTATGGACCTACAGGTGCAACTCGACAATCTAACAGCTGATTTGAGACCGGCAGATTTTCTCAATGAAAAATTCCATGCCGGGGATATCCTCATTAGCCAACCGAAGATCGCAATTGAGATGACTCCCCGATCGGTTCCTGTTGAACCTGACACTATAGAAAAGGGCATGCCAGTCATAGATATTGCAGTGGCAGCTTTGATTCTTGAAAACCCTGACTTCCGGCTAAACAGCTTCGATGGTACTCAAATGCATATCAACAGTGGCTTGCTTGCTTTGCATCCCGAAAAAATCAGCCTCCACGAATACCTCATTTCCATCAAGACCCTTGAAGCAGACCAATTGATGGCTGATTTCATTTTCCCGCAAAGAACAAAGGATGACGAAAACAGGCAGATGAATGACAATACAACTGAAGAAGCTCCTCCACCCTTTCGGTTTGATTTTGCTGAAATCATGGACTGGAGCATTGAACTGAACAAGCTTGATATTACAGCATCATCTTTTTCCATGAAACAGGGAGAACCTGAAAAAATGCAGGAGTTTAACCCTGATCATATTTCTTTGACCGGTATCGACCTTCATCTGGCCGATGTAAGGGTATCACCAAACCAGTTAATTCTGGCCATAAACAATACATCCATGACCTTTTCCGATGCATTTAGCATCAAAGATTTGAATATGGATGTAAACCTGGGAACTTCATCGGAAATCAATCTGCAAAACCTCTCCACAAACCAAAGTCATTTATCTCTTTCTCTCAACACACCTGGAAGCTTACTTGATTTTTCACAGGAACACCTTACCGAATACAGTTATCAACTAAATATCCGGGAATCCCACATTCAGCAAGACCTTGCCTGGTTTGTTCCGGTTATGAATGAATATTATTTCAACTGGCCGGGCAACAAAGGAATTAAAATGGGAGCCCGATTGGAGGGCAAACTGGCCGATGTTCGCATTGATAGCTTATGGCTGGCCGGGCCCGACTTTTTCGCCACACAACTCAGCGGACAAATTACAGGTCTACCCAAAATGGACAGTGTGTACATCGACTTGCCTGAACTCAGCTTTTTTGCCGTTCCCGGAGAGTTTTTTGCCAACCTGCCCGACACACTCCGTCCCCAGGGATTTGAATTCCCGGAATACATCAACCTGAAAGCACATGCAAAAGGCTCGTTGGATGATTTTGAAGCCGCACTTGATTTACAATCCAACCTGGGTGATTTTGCCCTTGCAGCATATATCACTGAGGAAGAAGGGAGAAAAGAGGTTTTCAAAGGAGAGTTTTACACGGAAGCTTTCGATGTTGGAAAACTCCTGCAACAAACAGAAAATTTACCCGAGCCACTTGCTTTCAGATTAGACATTAACGGTAACGGGCTCAAACCCGAAACCATGACACTCAATGCAACAGTTGAAATTGACAACCTGTTTTATAATGATCATTCTTACAACAAAATAGTTTTCAATGCAGCACTCATTGACTCCGTAGCATCGTTGCAAAGTGTTTACCATGATTCTATAGTATCCTATGATTTGATTGCATCATACGGTATTTTCCAGCAAAAACCTGTATTAATTACAAACTTTGAGCTGGAATATGCCAATCTGCAGGCACTCGGATTAACAGAAGAAAACCTTCTGGTAAAAACCGACCTTAAAACTGACCTGGTTTTTGATGCGGATAATTTTTTTAATGGAAATATTCAAATCAGTAATACCGCTTTCGCCGCCGATGGAGATATTTATAACGTACCTGAAATTTTCGTACAGGCTTTCTCTACCCAATCCAATTATGAAATTGCTCTTCGCTCTGAATTCGCAGATATCGATTACCTGGGAAATTTCAGCCCACTGAAACTGGGTAGTGTTCTGAATGAGCACTTCGCACAATACTACATTACAGATGAATCCGCAGATGATGCCGCAGGCGAAAATGGAGCCGGTGGAGGAGCTGGTGAAGTAGCTGGAGTAGCAGCAATTGAAGTTGCAGATACGATTAATGTTCCTGCAGAGCAGTTTTTCAACATCAGCATTCGTCTGATGCCTAACGAGCTAATTACAGAGGTTCTTCTCAGAAGCCTTGGCCAGTCGGACACACTGGATGTAATGGTTTCTTATGACAGTTCTTTACAGGCAATGCACCTGGAGGCCAACTGGCCCAAAGCTCGATATGAAGACATTGGGCTGGATTCGTTAAACATTACGGCGGTGAGCAATGGTGGAAAGATGAATTTCGAAATACTGCTTGACCGAATATCAATAGGTGATATTGCAATCAATCAATTTAAAACCACAGGAAACCTCAGACAGCAAAACCTCGGATTTGGATTGGGTTTCAGGGATATTGAGGGGGACCCACTATATTATCTTGCAGGCAATCTGCACTTTACCGACAGTTTATATACCCTTCAACTTGACCCCGAAGGATTGCTCCTTAACGCTGAAGAGTGGACCGTGCCGACAGAAAACAGAATAGCATTGGGTGAAAAATATATCGATATTCAGCGTTTTGTTCTTGAAAGTCAAGGCAGGGAAATCAGCGTTAACAGCCGGGAACATGAACTCAATTATCCTATAATCGACATAGGGCTTCGACAGATTGACCTTGGCAGACTCACCAGCTTTCCCGGTAGTGATTTTCCAACCCTGGGAGGAGTCTTCAATGGAGACATAAGCCTGAGAAATATTTTTGAAGACCCTGCATTTGTGGCCAACCTTTCTGTCAGTAATTTTGCTTTTAAGGGTGATACCCTGGGAAACATTGAAATCTCAGGAGAAAACCCTTCTCCCGATTTATATGAGTTGATGGTCTCGTTGCAAAGCGAGCTGACCGATTTGGTAATTTCGGGCCACTACCGTACCGGTGATAATAAAGGAATTGACATAGATGCTGAACTTGCCCGGGTTGATCTCCCCTCATTTGAAGGATTTACAGCCGGCAACCTCACGCATCTTGATGGTTTTTTGTCGGGCCGAATGAAAATAACTGGAACCACCGAATCTCCGAAGGTTTCTGGTGAAATACAAATGAATGAAACATCTTTCAGGGTTCCGGCCATCAATGCAGGGTATTTTGTAAAAGGAGAGAAGATTCTTTTTGACAATCAGCAAATCCGAATGCAAAATCTTGCACTGGAAGACTCTACAGGCAGAAGAGCCACGCTGAGCGGCAACATTAACTTTGCTGATCTTAATCAGATAGCATTTAACCTCAGCCTCAACTCCCGTAATTTCCTGCTCATGAATGTGAAACCCGGGCAAAACGAATTATACAATGGCCGGATATTAATGGATAGTGATTTGCGGTTAAGGGGCACCCAGCACAACCCAACGATAGAGGGAAGAATAAAACTCAATGAAGGTTCAAACTTTACCTTCACCATACCACAGACCGATCCTGAAGCCATTGGTGATGAAGGGGTTGTGGAGTTTATTGCATTTTCCGATACATTGTTCTTTCAGCTTGCTCAGCAAACGGCTGAAAGTCAACCCATGAGATCATCCTTTGATTTGCTGGATGTGAGTGTCAACATAGAAATTGACAGACACACCGATGTAAAAATTATTATCGATGAGCATGCGGGTGATTTTCTGGAAGTTCGGGGTGGCGGCGTGTTGAGCTTCGGCATTGATCCCGGAGGAAGAATCTCCTTATCGGGAAGGTACGAAATGGTGGACGGAGAGTATTTGCTTACTTTTTACGATGTGATAAGGCGTAATTTCAGAATACAGTCGGGCAGCAATATTGTGTGGTCGGGCGATCCTATGAATGCCCGTGTTGATATTACGGCAATTTACACCGTGCGCACCAATGCAGGCGACCTGCTTGCCGGGCAAACGAGCGGACAACAAAGCAACAGTGCCGCCATGCGACAACAGTTTCCTTTCCTGGTATATCTGAAGATGGATGGCAACCTGGAAGAACCCCAGATCAGTTTCGAGCTGGACCTCCCACCCGAGCATCAAAACGCACTGGACGGCTCTGTTATGGGACGTTTGAACCAAATCAACCAGAATGAGTCGGAACTTAACAAGCAGGTTTTTGCGCTGTTAATCATGGGCCATTTTCTTCAGGAAAACCCCTTTGCTTCGGCAGGTGGAGGGGATATTTCTACCACTGCCCGGTCATCAGCCAGCCAAATCCTTACTTCGCAGCTCAACAAACTTTCAGACCGGTATATTCGTGGTGTGGATATTAATTTTGAAGTAGAATCGTTTGTAGGATTTGAGGATGAGCAGAGAACAGGACGAACAGAGCTGCAGATGGAAGTAAGCCGGAACTTTTTTGATGAAAGGCTGCGGGTTACCGTTGGAGGAAATATTGAGCTGGAGGATGAAACCCGCAGACAAGACAATGCAGCAGATATTGCCGGTGACTTTAGCATCGAATATCTTGTTACACCCGATGGCAACCTGATTTTAAAAGGTTTCAGAAATAAAAACTATGGAGACATTTTCGACGGAGAAGTATTTGACACCGGGATTTCCCTGAGGTTCTCAAGAAGTTATAACCGGTTCAGAGAACTGTTCAGAAAAGAAGAAGAAACAACAGTTACAGAGGAAGAACAACCCTGATTGTATGACAGCAAACATCAAAACATATCGTCTTTTAACCCTTCCAAAATGGTTGGTTTTACCCGCACTCTTGCTGGCATTAGGCAGTTGCTCCAGTACAAGGTACCTCGATGAAGGTCAGAAGCTTTATACCGGTAGTGACATAACCATCGAAAGCGAAGAAAAAGTTGAAAACAAGAGAGAGCTTGTATCCGAGCTCAACCGGGCAATCCGGCCACAGCCCAATGAGCGGGTTCTTTGGTGGAGATACAGGGTGTGGTTCTACAATGTTGCAGGAGAAGATCCCCGGGATGGCGTGAGAAGGTGGATGAAAAACCGCATAGGAAGAGAACCCGTTTTGTGGTCTGATTTTGACGGACAAAGAACTGTAAGACTATTGGAAAACCGTCTCTTCAACAGGGGGTATTTTGATGCCGTGGTTAACTTTGAGCCCCTAGAGAAAGAAAAAAAAGCTTCAGCGAAATTCCATTTAATTCTACCCCCACCCTATCGCATCAGTGATGTGCTGCCGCTTGATGAGGGCAGCGAAATTGCTGAATTTATCAACACCTCCATGGAAAAAAGCCTGCTTCGGGAGGGACAAATTTACCAGTTGAGCAATTTAAGGAAAGAGCGCGAACGTATCAGCAAACATGTAAGAGATGAAGGATTCTTTTATTTCAACCAGGATTTTGTGATCTTCAGAGCCGATACAACCATAGGAAACAGGGAGGTTAAGCTTGCCTTGTCATTGAACCCGGCAACACCACCAAATGCTTTACAACCTTATACCATCCGAAATACCATTATAAATGCCAATCATTCCCTTGAAACGGATTCTTCCCGTCAGCCATCAGATACACTCAGCCTGGATAATAACGTTTTACTGATCAACAACAACAATCTATTCAAGCCTGCAACCCTTGAGCGTGCAGTATTTTTCGAAAACGAAAAGCTTTACAACACCCGGGATCATGACCTAACCATTAATCACCTGATGGGTCTGGGTGTTTTTAAATTCGTAAATCTGCGTTTCACGGAAGTAAATGAAGCCGACACCCCCATGCTGGACTTACAGGTGCAACTCACACCCATGGAAAAGAAAAACCTGGGTATCGAGATAAGGGGTGTTTCCAAATCTACCGGTTTCATTGGCCCCGGATTGTCCCTTTCTTTTAGCAACCGGAATTTCCTGGGCGGGGCCGAACATTTCAGCATCAATCTTGACGGAGCATATGAGGTGCTCATAGGAGGTGGTGACCGCAGGGCCACCTCTCTGGAGGCAGGAGTAGGTTCGGAACTTACCATACCCAGATTTATAGCTCCATTCGGGTTCTCTGACATCAACCCATTGTATTTGCCCAGAACAAAAATTTCTCTGAATTTTAATTATCTCAGCCGCACCGATGCCTTTAGCGTCACTTCTTTCCGCAGCCAGTTTGGCTATGAATGGAGGCAATCCGTTACCTCAAACTATCGTTTCTTTCCTCTTGTATTCAACGTATTTAGCCTGGGAACCATTTCGGAGCAATATGAAGAATTTTTCTCCACGGAGGTGTTGTTCAGAAGAGGATTATTTGAACAGTTTCTGCTAGGTTCAGAATTTTCATCTTTCTGGAATACCCAGCTCAGGGGACAGCAAAAGCATGCCTGGTATATCAATTATAACCTTGACCTTTCGGGCAACATTGCCTGGTTATTGCTCCACGGGCTCAACCTTGGAAAAGAAAGTGAAGAGGGTGATTACGAGATCATTACCAGAAGTTTTTCTCAATATTCCAAAACCGACTTCGATGTAAGATATTACCTGGATATGGGGCACGGACAAAGACTGGTGAGCCGCCTGGCTGCCGGTATAGGAATTGCTTACGGAAATTCTACCACCCTGCCCTATATCAAACTTTTTACTACCGGTGGCAGCAACAGCATCAGAGCTTTCCATCCCCGCTCGCTCGGTCCGGGCAGCTATAGCAGTCCGGATTCGCTGGCAGGTTCATTCGACATTTACCAATCAGGCGATATAAAACTGGAGTTCAACCTGGAGTACCGCTACGAAATGACCAGGATCATTAAAGGTGCTGTATTTGCCGACGCAGGAAATATCTGGAACCTCAGGGAACGGGAAAATGTTCCCGGGGGTAAGTTTGATTCTTCAGAATTTCTCAACCAGGTAGCACTGGGAACGGGTGTGGGCCTGCGACTCAATTTCACCTTCTTTATCTTACGCTTCGACCTTGCCTTCCCTCTGGCTGTGCCCTACGACGATTCGCCGGGTTACTTTCAAAGCATAAAACCCTTTGAAAGTCAATGGCGCCGGGATAACCTTGTATTGAATCTTGCTATTGGATACCCGTTCTGATTTTTAACACTACCCGTGCAAATATAAAGGATAAGGCTTTACATCAGCTTTTCCTTGTCCTTTACATTCTCAAAATGCTCCATAAGGTGCTGCTCCATTTCGTCTACAGTATCGCAAATGGTAAAAAGCTTCAGGTCTTCGGGGCTAATCATGCCAAATTCCGCAAACTTCTCAAAATTGATAATCTGCTCCCAGTATTTCTTGTCATAGATCAGGATTTTCATCTCCTTTTTTATTTTGCCGGTTTGCACCAGGGTAAGGATTTCGGCAAGCTCATCAAGGGTACCAAAACCACCTGGAAATATAACAATAGCCTTAGCAGGATAGGCAAACCAGAACTTGCGCATAAAGAAGTAGTGGAATTCAAAGTTGAGCTCGTCCTCAAGGTAGGGATTGGCATACTGCTCAAAGGGCAGGCTGATATTAAGCCCTATGGATTTGCCTCCCGCCAGGTGAGCCCCTCTGTTGGCCGCCTCCATGATACCGGGGCCACCTCCGGTGCATACCACATATCTGCGCCCATTGTGGTAGTAGTTTTTCATCGACCACTGGGTAACACGGCGAGATAACTCAACAGCATCTTCATAGTACCGGGAGTTTTTCAATGCAAGCTCAGCTTTGTGCAGTGCATAAACATCGGGTGTGGACTCTTTTTTTATCTCCTCAAGACCCTTCTCTGCCTCCTCCTTCGACTTTAACCTGGCCGAACCAAAAAACACTACCGTATCTTTGATTTGTTGTTTTTCAAACCTTGCATGGGGTTCTACAAATTCGGACATTATACGCAATATCCTCGCAGAGGGAGAATTAAGAAATTCGAGATTTTCGTAAGCTTTTAATATTTTTGTCATATACGTTATGATTGTTGGATTGTAAAAATTAGTGGATGTAATAAAACCGAAAACACAAATCCGGACCTGCCGTTCACACAATCGGTCTTCTTTACTCTTCTTTAAGAACAAAATTACCGTTTTGTTTGAGAATACATATACTTTTGCAGAACTAATTGCTTAATTTTGATGAACAATCATTAGTGGCAGCTTAAATTCTATATATTTTATCTGGTGATGACAGAGCTCCCTCCCGCAGATACTGAATCGAGGTTACAGGCATTTAAATTCAGAGAAACCCGCACCTCAATAAAACCAATTATACTCAATGGGAAAAAAGATAAAAACAAAAAAACAACCTCTATGGATAATAATACTTATCCTGATATTAATACTTGCTTTTATGATTTCCCGCACATTGCGAAGCATTGGTTACAAAACAAAAAGTGACAGCGTCAGTATTTCAAGCCTCATAGAATCTGAAAAGACAAAGTCCTCTGACAATACCAGGAACTTTCACATAGAAAATCAAGATACCCTAAGCACGATGAGCACAGAAAAGACAGACAAACCATACAACAAGACCAAAAATTATCTGGAGATGCTCGTTCCACCCGAAAAACCCCAGAAAGATATGTTGCTTGGCAAAGCCCAACCATCGCAAAGAGATCTTCTTATGGTAAGTGTGGCTCCCGGATTTGCCAACCGCGACGGGTTGCTTATGCATCGGGATGCCTATGATGCTTTCCTGAAAATGCACCAGGCAGCTCAACAGGAGGGCATCAGCCTTACCATCATCTCGGCCTACCGAAGTTTTGACCATCAAAAACGAATCTGGGAAAACAAATGGAATGGACAACAGGTGCTAAGCGGAAACATCAGAGCTACTGATATTGCAGACCCGGAAGAAAGAGCTTCTGAGATTCTGCGTTTCAGCTCCATGCCCGGCACTTCAAGGCACCACTGGGGTACAGACATTGACATTAACAGCCTGAACAACAGCTATTTTTTGAGCGGAAGGGGCAAAAAAGAGTATGATTGGCTGAAGGAAAATGCACACAAATATGGTTTTTGTCAACCCTATACCCAACGCAGTGACCGCAATAATACAGGCTATGAAGAAGAGAAGTGGCACTGGTCGTACCTGCCGGTTGCCTCTGTATACCTGGAAACCTATAAAGACTCTGTTGATTATGAAGCTCTTAAGGGATTTCAAGGGTGGCAAACTGCAAAAGCGCTTTCAGTCATAGAAAATTATGTAATGGGAATAAATAAAGAATGCTTGTAACCCCCAGCCCATAATACAACCGACTAAGCAATAATAAACCACGCAAAATACGAATTCCCAATCCTCAGTCCCATTTATAATATCCTTGCCTAAGGCAACAAAGATTTGAAACTTTTCAACAAATAACAATATAAATCAGAAAGAGATGAAAGTAAGATTCGCCTTTTATGTGAGGTTAACCGTAGTAATGTTGGGACTGGTGCTCATTGTAACGATCATGCGGGAAGCAAAATCCATCCTGGTACCCATACTGGTTTCCGGTTTGCTGGCAATTCTTATCAGCCCGTTTACCTCACTATTGGAGAAATGGAGGTTTCCCAAAGCTCTTGCTGTTGGGATAAGTGTAATTTCTCTGTTGGTTTTAATAAGTGCCCTGGTTTACTTTTTCTACAACCAGGTTCTTCGTTTCAGCGGAGATCTGAGTTTACTGGAGGCCAGAGTAGGATACTATCTGGGTCAATTGAATATATTTTTGGAAAAGCATCTTGAGGGAGCAGTTCCCATCTCTGCCGATAGTCTGCAAAATGCCATCTTTCAATACTTATATGAGAATGCCGGAAATCTCACCCAGGGACTGATTGCTACGGCCAGCAGCATTACAATGGTTTTTATAATGCCCATTTACATTTTTCTTTTCCTGTATTTTCGTAAATTTCTTGCCGAATTTATCCTGATGTCTTTTGAAGAAAAGGATAAAGCCAAGGTAAGAAATGTACTCTACAAGGTTAAACAGGTAGTGAAAAATTATATTGCAGGGATGTTTGTTGTAATTATAATTCTTGCCATACTCAACAGCATTGCGCTTTTGAGTCTTGGCATCAAACATGCCTTTCTGTTTGCCGCTTTTGCCGCTTTGCTCAATGTCATTCCTTTCCTGGGCCCGTTTATCGGTGCCATACTTCCCATTACATATGCATTTCTGACCAAAGATTCACTATGGTATACTTTTGGTGTATTTATGGCATTTTACATTATCCAGCTTTTTGAGAGCAATCTTTTCACTCCCAGGATTGTGGGTGGAAGAGTTTCCATGAACCCCCTGATGACCATCATAGCTCTGTTTGTGGGCAACTTTATATGGGGTTTGGCCGGAATGATACTTTTCATTCCGGGTATAGCCATCTTAAAAGTAATTTTTGATGAAGTGGAAGGAATGGAAGCATATGGTTTTCTGCTGGGGGATATAAAATCAGCAGAAAAGAAGACCAGCCGACGCACGCTAAAAGAACAAATAACCAAGGTCAGGGGGCGTTTCCGGCTTTAAACTTTTAAGCTTGCAGCAAACCTATTTCCCTGTTTTTCTTCCTTTACCTTTTACGGGTGAAGTTCCTCCTCTTTTTGTGGAAGCAGTCCCTCCTCTTTTCGTGGGAGAAGTGCCTCCTCTTTTTGCGGGAGCAGTCCCTTCTCTTTTTACGGGAGCAGTTCCTTCTCTTTTTACGGAAGCAGTTCCTCCTCTTTTTGCGGGAGCAGCGCCGCCTCTTTTTACGGGAGCAGCACCTCCTCTTTTTACAGGAGCAGCACCTTCTCTTTTTGCTCCGGAAGAGGTACTGGTAGATTTTCCTTTTTCACCTCCACGGCCTCCCGGGGAGGTAAACTTCCCTTTGCTCTCGGATTTATCCCTGGGAGTATCTTCGGATTGTTTTCCTCTTGATCTCCTGCCCTCGCCCTTACCTCCTTTTCTGTCTTCATCAGCCCTGCGGAATGATGGTTTTCTTTCGGCCCTTCCTTTACCTGCTGCCGAACTCTTTTCTTCCTTGTCAGCGCCGGAAGGATACGTTTTCCTGACCCGGCCTTCCAACGACTTTGGGGGGGCAGTTTTTTCTACCATTTGTAAAATGCCGGCCTTTTCATCATCCTCCAGCTCACGCCAGTCCCCCTGTGGCAATCCCTTGAGGATAACATTCATGATGCGGATACGTTCGAGCTTTGTAACCTCATAGCCAAAATATTCACACATTCGCCGGATCTGCCTGTTCATCCCCTGCACTAGAATAATGCGAAAAACAAACGGAGAAACCTTGAAAACCGGACATTTTTTGGTATTCTTTCCCATTATGGGAACACCAGCTGACATCCCTTCAATGAAACTATCGGTAAGGGGTTTATCAACCGTTACAATATATTCCTTCTCATGCTTGTTGCCTGCCCTTAAAATTTCATTGACAATATCACCGTTGTTGGTCAAAAATATAAGACCCTGTGAATCTTTATCCAGTCTGCCAATGGGGAAAATCCGTTCGCTATGATTGACGAAATCTACGATATTCCCCTTGACATTGGTTTCGGCGGTGCTTGTAATCCCGGGGGGCTTGTTCAGGGCAAGAAGAATAAATGGTTTTTCTTCCACCATGTCAAGCTTAATCCCATTGACCATTACTTTATCACCGGGTTTCACCTGGGCTCCAATAAGGGCACGCTTTCCGTTTACAAATACAAATCCTTTTTCAATGAGTTTATCGGCCTCCCGCCTTGAGCAGATGCCCTTTTCACTTATGTATTTATTGAGACGTATGGTCGATTTCATTATAATGATTGTTTAGTATTTACTGTTTGGGATAGATTTGGGTTTCTTTCGGAAACCATTGATCCGGGGATATAATGTTATCCCTTGAAGCGAAGTACAAAAGTAAGGAATTCTATTGATCAATCTCCGTATTGTTATACGCTACCTCTATTCTGAAAGAACCAGGGTCAGACACTACCCCAATACGGCTGGCTTTCATGTTGTATTTTCTTTCCAGTTCCTCAAGGTACTTATCCGCTTGCTCTGCTTCCAGCGCTATGAGCAATCCTCCGGAGGTCTGGGCATCGCATAGAATTAGTTTTAAATATTCGGGTATTTCGTTTGCCCATTTTACAACATTTGCCACATGCTCCATGTTATTGCGGGTTCCTCCGGGTATAACTCCCGAGATGGCCAGGTCTGCCACCCCTTCAATCAGGGGTACGTTCATGGCATCAATACGACATGAAACGTCTGAGCCAGTCATCATTTCGTTAAGATGGCCCATAAGGCCAAAGCCAGTGATATCTGTGCAGGCACTCACCGGATAGTGTTCCATCAATGCAGCAGCAGAGGCATTCAGTTCAATCATCACGTTGATGGCTGCACGGGCTGTTTTCTCATCGGCTAAATTTCGTTTAACAGCAGTGGCTATGATTCCCGTTCCGATGGGCTTGGTAAGAATAAGCACATCGCCGGGACGTGCGGAGCTGTTGGAGATAAATTTTTCAGGATGGACGATACCGCTCACCACCATCCCGAATTTGGGCTCAGGATCTTCCACGGTGTGCCCGCCCAGAATACTAATACCTGCTTCGGTCGCTTTATCAGATGCTCCCTTGAGGATGTCCTTCAGCACTTGCATGGGGAGCCTGTTGCTGGGAAAACCTACAATATTCAAAGCAAACATCGGCTTGGCCCCCATAGCATAAATATCGCTCAATGCATTGGCTGCGGCTATGGCACCAAAAGTCCAGGGGTCGTCAACCACGGGTGTAAAGAAATCGAGAGTTTGCACAAGGGCAAGATCCTCCGTAAGCCGGTAAACAGCCGCGTCATCAGCAGTACTTGTTCCCACCAGCACATTTTTATCAAATACAGGAGGCATATCCATGAGCACCTTTTCCAGGTATTGAGGCCTGATTTTGCATGCACAGCCAAGCCCCTGCGTGTAACGGGTAAGTCTTACGGGCTGGTTATCTGTTACTTCAGGAGTTTCTTCTACCATAGAAGAAGATTGCAAACGTGTTACCGATTGGATTACCAGGCGGGCTGCCTCGCGTATTTCAGCTTCGGAGGTCTGTTTTCCGGTGGAAAAGCGAAGGGTACCCATGGCATAATGCTCAGGCACTTGCATGGCTGTGAGTACCGGAGAAACATCAATCTGGTCAGCATGACAGGCTGCGCCTGCTGATGCAGCAATACCCTCCAGCTCGTCGAGCAGCAGATTGGCCTGCACACCGCCAAACCCGATGCTCAGGGTATTGGGAAGTCTGAGCCTTGCGTGCCCGTTCAACCGGATATCGGTTAGGGAATCTTTCAGCAGACCGTATAACAGGTCCGTCATAGCCTTCATATGCAAGGCGTTGGATTTTGAATCCCTTGCTGCTACCTCAGCTGCTTTGCCAAGTCCTGCTATTTCAAGGACATTTTCGGTACCTGCCCTAAGATTTTGTTCATGGTTGGCACCGTGCATCAGTTTCTGCAATGGCACACCCCGCTTAACAAACAACGCCCCTACCCCTTTGGGGGCATAGAGTTTGTGTCCGGCTAATGAAAGCAAATCAACACCCATCTTTTTCACATCTACAGGAATTTTCCCTGCCGATTGAGCAGCATCGCTGTGAAAAACAATTCCATGCTGGCGGGCTATAAGGCTGATTTCTTCAATGGGTTGAATCGTACCCACTTCATTGTTGGCATGCATTACTGTAATCAGAATGGTTTGGGCTTTTATTTCTCTTTCCAGCTGAGCAGGATCCAATCTGCCTTTTGAGTCCACCGGGAGATACGAAACTTCGAATCCCTGGGTCTCAAGAAATCGGCAAACTTCAGAAACAGCAGGATGTTCTATCTGGCTGGTGATAATATGGTTCCCTTTGTGACGGTTTTGAAAAGCCGCCCCTTTGATAGCATAATTATTAGACTCAGTGCCGCCACTGGTAAAAACCACCTCATCCGGAAAACAATTTATAAACTGTGCTATTTGCCGGCGTGCCAGCTCTACCGCTTGCCGGGTTTGCACCCCATATTGATGCATACTGGAAGGATTTCCGAAAAGATGATCCAGAAAGGGTTTCATGGCTTCCGCAACTTCTGCATCAATGGGGGTGGTGGCGTTGTAATCCAGGTAAATGGGTTTGCTCATAAGTCAGAATGATATTGCTGTTTCAGCACTAAAATGTTTTAAAATCAATTGCGTATTGCTTTCGGCATCAGCTGTTTTGCATTGCAGATGCAGTATGTCATTTCGTTGTTTTCTTTCCAGGTCAAACTCATAGGTTTTATCATAGTAGGAAAGCACTATATCAATGGCGGCAGCAAAATCTTCCTTATCAATGGCTGCAACAGCAGTTTTGAGATGTTGCCCGCCAATGCGGCGACCTATTCTGGTAATAGACTCAATAAGCATTTCTTTGGGATGCTGCGCATAATCGAGGATCAAACGCTCAATACGCATGGATTTGGGAATATCAATGCAGATGGTTCTGGCCTTCTGCATTTGCTGGTAAAGAGGCTCAGGAACATTTACCCTTCCGATAAAGCGGCTTTCATCTTCCACCCAAATGGGTGCTTCAAAATTCATTTCCAACCATGTATCAGCGAGATTGTTTTCAAACTGCTCATTGGAGGGTTGGGGGTTTTCGCCAATGGATCCAAAGGCTGAGCCCTTATGATGGGCAATCTTTTCTAAGTCAAGGACCTGAGAGCCTTTTTCCTGTATTTGCTTCAGAATTTCTGTTTTACCAGATCCGGTTTTTCCTGACAATACTATCAGATTCGCTGACTTGTTCCAGCTGTCTCTGATATATTTTCTGTAAGCCTTATACCCCCCACTCAGGAGAAAAACCTCAAGTCCGGCAGTTGAAAGGAGCCAGGCCATGCTTTCCGAGCGCATACCCCCTCGCCAGCAGTGTACCATGATTTTTTTGGAAAATGCAAGTTTGCGGGCTGTCTTGACAAAAAACTGCATCCTGGCCCCCACAAACCCCAGGGCCTCCAGAACCGCCGCCTCTCTGCCGGCGCTTTTATAAAGAATCCCGGTTTGACGCCTTTCGTCATCCGTAAATAGAGGAAGATTAATTGCTCCGGGGATCTGTCCCTGGGAATATTCACCGGGTGAGCGAACATCTAACAGCGGCAAGGTGCTACGAAGTTTGGTGAATTCTTCAGCATCAATTGTATGTATCATATAAATTAAACTCTTTATTATCAACTAATATGTCGATTTCTTACTTCTTCATTTTGCCTTACCCAAACACATCATATTCACTGGTTTTTCTATTCACCTTTTGGGCAATTAACAAAAGTAAAGAATAGTAATCACAAATAATAAGAATAAGTCGCATCAGTAAAAGGAACGCAATTCGTTCTTCTGTGTCCGGTTATGTATCTGATAATACCTAAGATACAACCAAGAGTCAGCCAGAAAACACCTTGGCCATCTAACCCAATCCTTTT
>RECE01000076.1 GCA_007694165.1 Bacteroidota bacterium | reverse complement strand
TTATGCGACCGGCATCGCGCAGATAAAAGTGGGCTGAGTAAAAGTCGAATCCATATGGCTGGCTACCCTGGAAGAACTCCTCACCGGGATCCTTTTCTGCTGTTATTCCGATACTCAGGTTATTGTAATAAGAAAACCGGTATCGAGAATATAACCGGTAGGGACTTCCAAGGTAACGTGCATTAGGGTTTGCCTCAAGATCTTCCGGATCGATGGGAGAGAAGCCTCTTTGCTCCTCAAACAACTGTTGATAGCGCAAAAAGTACTGGCTATTACCACGTTCAAGAATGTCACTGATATTAAAACGGCGTCTTTCAACAACTTCACTTACTGTAACAAAGGGCTGAATACGCCGGATGGTTTCAAGATCAAAACCATCGATGGCTTGCAACTCCATCATGCTTATCAGGTTTCCGAATCGGTTGCGATGTTCAATAAGGTTATTGATCTGGATGTCATTCAGAAAGAAAATCCTTCGCAAATCATCGGCACTTGCAGCGTTAAGGTTGAGGGGTCGTTGTCTTAGCAACTCCAGTTCTTCAATCAGTTCAGTTGCATCAATTTCTTCATCACTTTCTTCAATAAGACTTTCAACCCTTTGGTGAAAATCATCATCCTCAACAATCTGCTCCGGTGGTTGAACGGTGGGAGGGGTTTCTTCCTGCTGACCGTAAAAGAGTTCGGGCAAAATTAAAAAACCGCAAAACAATAGTGGTGAGAGAAACCCAGTAAAAGAATATTTAATAGCCACTAACTGCATAGTAAGTTTTACTATTTAAAATGGTAAATAAAACTCAATTGCGGCGAATAACCCAAAATGTGATGGAATGAAGTGGCAACATCAATATTCAGATTACCTAATTCAAGCCCAAAACCAAAAGCATTGGTGGTTGGATTGGTGCCAATGCCACCCCTTATGTACAATGGGTCGGAAATACGGTATTCAATACCGGTGCGAAAAACCGGATTCATATTTACACTTTTTTCTGTCTCCACCACCACAATTACCTTATCGGAAAACTCATATGATAGCCCTGTACGGAATATGGTTGGTATTCTTTCATCGGCAAAATCAGCAATTTTTGCGCGGGTAGGATTAAACAGATGCACCCCAATACTGAGTTCCGGAAGAATATGAAAGATTGCACCCAGCTCAAAAGTCAGATTTCCTTTATTGCCATAATCTTCGGCTATATTTGTGTTATGATAATTGAGTTGTACACCTGCAGAGAAGCGTTCTCCAAAATCACGGGCATAAGCAAGTCCTACCTTACTTTCATTGTATAACTCAAATCCGAAATAGGTAAAGTTAAATCCCAAAACACCTGACCCTGTAGGAAAAACAAAAGCCCCTGCCCCGAAACTTAGTTCCTGTATAAGAAAACGGTTTTCAAAATATACCCCGGCAGCCATATTTTGCATTCGGGCCAGGCCGGCCTGGTTATGACTTATGGCCCAGAAATCATAGAGTGTTACGGCTGCGTTGCCCATCCCGGCGGCACGTCCGCCAAAGGGGTAATTGTCGTTTGCTGCCCTGGTGGTGGAATTCAAGATCAGCAGGGCAGAAACCAGAAGTAAGGTATGCTTCATAGGTTGGAATTAATTAAAACTTCCTTAAAACATCTTGAAAAACAGAGTTTCCAGATCGGTGAGTAAATCAGGGCTTTTATTCGTAAGATATTCAATATAAGCCGAGCCACCTGCGTAAAATACGGTTCGGTTGAAAGGTTGCTGCCTGCCTACCTTGTTTTCAGGTAAATTCAGATGCTTACGCATTTTATTTTCAAGGAAAAGGGCATACCCCTCCTTCCATTCCTGCCAGACCATATACTGATAATCATCGTCATTAAGAATAGACGCAAGTTCGGCCCGCATTTCAGCTACTTTCTCATGGTCATTTTCAGATGCTGCTTCCAGGAAAGATTCGTAAGTTTTCACAAACCAATTGTCATGGTAGGGGAAAGGATGCTCAATTTCCCACATGTAATTACCGGCCTCAAGAGATTTAACTGCCAGTGGTAATTCACTTCGTAAACCAGGCTCAACTGTATGCCATTGGTGGCAGTGAATAAACTCATGAAAAATCATTATATACCCTTCAGGAGTATCAAATACATCTCCCGTTACCACACAAGCACATTTGTTATCATAAAATTCAAGTGGAAAAGCAGCCCGGGTACCCCGGGGCACCTTCATCTCAATTTCTTCATAGGCCATGAGACGGTATTGGGTTTTTGAACTATCCAGGTCAAAAACATAAAAATAGCCGTCTTCTGCAATGGCAATGGGGTAAAGGCCTTTTACAAAGGGGTGAACTCCTTCCAATGAATCGCGGTATTCAAATACCCTTACAAGTTGTTTGTGATACGAAAGGGCAATACGATCTGGAGTTTGTGCCGGGCTGCCTGCCAGCTGTCCCATGAATACCATGGCAAGGAAAAAGAGCTTAAGTCCACTCAGTCTTACAGTCTGACGTTCAGGTAGAACGGTGTATCCGAGAGAAACACCTGAGCCTGTTACATCGGTAATATGAGAGAAATTCTCATTCATGCAAAGTTGTTTATTCAAACTTAATAAAAATTCCTGTTATTTCAAGGGGGTTTAAAGGTTAAATTTTTATATCATTTTTTCTTTTAAAGCATTTGAAAATCGAGTAAATTTGTATAAAGATGATCAATTTACAGAGTTTTATATGCTGATTATCAAAATCTTATTATTCACAAAAGTGGAGGGTTGTTATGCGAATTATTCCCTTTATCCTTTGCTTGATTCTCACGTTTTATAATCTAAGTCTGCTTTCCGGTCAGCGCGATCCTGCTCTGGTTGTTACTCATTTCGAACGTAAGAAAGAGGGATTCTTCTATCTTGCAGATTCCATCATTGCCAGTGAGCTTGCTTCCTTTAATTTTGCAGGGCCTGTTTACCGGCAAAAGCCATCTGAACCGTTAATTCCTTTTACTGTGGAAAATGTCAGGGCAAGTTCTGTAAGATTTGAATTAGATAACCACAGTGTTTTTATTGAGACGGGCCGCTTTCGTCCCGGAAGCCATAGATTGCAGTACTTCCAGCGAAGTGGGTATCTGCTTAAAATTGACGGCCGTTATTTCTGGGGCATTGATGGGAAGGTGCCCCAGAGAAGAATTAATGCTTTGCAGGTGGTAATTGATGGCAATGCCGCAAGAATTCCTGTTTCAGCCTACAATGATCTTTTTGAACCTAACCTATGCATCCGCATGTTTATTTCCGGAAGGCTTGAATGTGAAGCAGCTGTATTTGCATCGCATGATGGTGAGCGTGTTTATATATACATGCGAAATGGGACAATTCCCAATTTGTATGAAGTTACGTGGGTATTCCGTAATGGGAAATATGTGGGCAGAGTTATTGACTTTGCCTATTGATTAATTCCGGATATTTAAAACATTTTATTCTTTTCAGTGCGGTTCAGCCTGACAAAACCCCCCTGAAAAATAAAAGAACTTCTTACCTTTGCCTGCATTGAAAAAGGTGCTACTGATAAAAATGGAAAACTACTTCTCGTCGAAATATAAAAAAATTGGTATCCTTGGTGGAGGTCAACTGGGAAAAATGCTGCTCGATGTAACCCGCCGCTATGATCTTTATACAAAAGTTCTTGACCCAACTGCTGATGCACCCTGCTCGGTGGGGAGCAAGGAGTTTGTGCAGGGCAGCTTCAATGATTATGATACAGTAATGCAGTTCGGCCAAGATTGCGATATCATTACCATTGAAATTGAAAATGTTAATACACAGGCCATGAAAGACCTGCAGGCCATGGGGAAAAAAGTATTTCCCCAACCTGAGATCGTTGAGCTTATTAAGAACAAGGTGCAGCAGAAGCAATTTTATCAGGATCATCAGGTTCCTGCAGCACCCTGGTTTGGGTTTAAGAATAAGGCTGAGATGTTGCGCAGGATAGAGAAAAACTCTACCCAGTTGCCCTTCGTTTGGAAATCAGCTGTTGGCGGATATGATGGCCGGGGAGTGATCATTGTCAGATCAAAGTCTGATATTGAAAGCATTCCTGATGTTCCTGGTTTGATTGAAGAGTTGGCTGCCATAGAACACGAAATTGCTATTGTTGCTGCCCGCAATGAAGTGGGTGAGGTAAGGGTTTTTCCACCCGTTGAGATGGCATTTCATCCGGTTGCCAATCTTGTGGAGTATGTTTTTTGTCCGGCTGATCTTTCTGCTGAATACCTTGATGCAGCTGGTATTATTGCACATTCTCTTGTAGAGAAGTTGCAGATAGTAGGTTTGCTCGCTGTAGAGATGTTTGTCACTAAAAAGGGCAAGATATGGGTAAACGAATGTGCTCCCAGGGTGCATAACAGCGGACACCTTACCATTGAAGCCTGCATTACATCGCAGTTTGAGCAGCACTTGCGGGCAATCCTGGGGTTTCCCCTTGGAAATACTGATTTGATAAGACCTGCAGTTATGGTAAATCTTACGGGTGAAGAAAATTTTTCGGGCCCTGTTTTCTATGAAGGTGCTGAAAAAATGCTTGCGATTGATGGTGCTTATTTGCACCTGTACGGAAAAACTGAAACCCGGCCCTATCGAAAAATGGGTCATGTTACCATAACAGCTGATTCCCTCGATAAGGCCAAAGAAAATGCAATGAAAGTAAAGGATATATTGAAGGTGAAAAGTTTAAAGGGAGACGGAAGACCGAAGACGGAAGACGGAAGACGGAAGACCGAAAAATCTTAAAACATTAATTATAGCTTCGCGAACTCCGCGCCTTCGTGTCTCCGCAGTGAAAACTAAATAACCCAATAACCATTAACCAAATAACCCAAACCCAAACACCATGAAAAAAATAGCCATTGTAATGGGAAGTTCTTCAGATCTGAGGGTCATGGAAGAAGCTGTTAGAGTTCTTAAAGAACTGGATATTGAATGCGAAGTGGATATAGTATCTGCGCATCGCACCCCTGAAAAAATGTTTGAGTTTGCAAAATCTGCTCATGAAAAAGGGGTGAAGGTTATTATTGCGGGTGCAGGGGGTGCAGCCCACCTTCCTGGCATGATAGCCTCACTTACACCACTTCCTGTTATTGGTGTTCCGGTAAAATCATCCAATAGTATCGATGGTTGGGATTCAGTGCTGTCAATTCTGCAGATGCCGGCCGGTGTACCTGTTGCTACTGTTGCACTTGATGGTGCCCGCAATGCAGGTATCCTGGCAGCCCAGATACTTGGCGCACAGGATGAAGAAATCCGCCAGAGAATTATAGATTTCAAATCAGGTTTCAAAGAAAAAGTGGATTTGATGAGTAAGGATGTAAAGGGAAGGTTTAGTGATTAGTGGTTAGTGAAACTATAAATTTGAACCGAGCCAAAGGTGAGCTCAGCAAAGCTAAATCAAAAATCAAAAATCAAAAATCTGAAATATAATTTCTCCGCGTCTCCCTGTCTCTGCGGTGAACTAAATATGAAAGAAATGATCAAACCAAACAAAGAACTCCAGGAAGCATCCATCATTGCACTACGCGACTGCATGGGTTTGAAGGAAGATGAAACCCTTCTGATCGTTACTGATGAAGTAAAAAGAGAAATTGGCATGGCCCTGCATGAAGCAGGAA
>RECE01000204.1 GCA_007694165.1 Bacteroidota bacterium | reverse complement strand
TGTAAAATTTTTGTGCTGTTCTTGTTATCTTAAACTCAAGTTAAACTGAGCTCAATTGGAATTACTTTGATTGATTAATCCTGGTAAAAAAGAAAATATCTATTGCCGTCGTGCTTTAGCCGACGGTTTAAAGGAGGCAGTAAACAAAAAGCGCTGTGCAGAATCCATGAGAGATGAGGGAAATTTGAGGACAGCGCAATTACTTCTCAGGGTTGAGAAAGATGCAAATGTATAATTAAATGATTTTTTGAAAATTATGCTATGAACCATTTTGCAGATCGCGTTATTGAATTCAATCAATCTTTAAAATTAGATGCTGAGCTACCCGCAGGGATCAGGGTAATGAATCCTTTCCGGGAAAACCCGGAAGCGGTAAGGGTTTCTTCTGCATTCTACCATAAGTTTTACAATGACAATGACCAGCGACGGCTTATACTGGCTATCAACCCGGGTCGTTTCGGAGCCGGTGTTACAGGAATTCCCTTCACAGACACCAAACGACTTACCGAGAACTGTGGTTTGCATATCAATGATGTGTCAACGCATGAACCTTCATCAGTATTTGTATACCAGGTAATAGAAGCATATGGGGGAGTTGAGAAGTTTTACCGTGACTTTTACATTAACTCCATCTGTCCGCTGGGGTTTGTAAGAGAAAACAGCAAAGGCAGAGAAGTAAACTACAATTATTACGACAGCAAAGAACTGCAGGAAATTGTCCTCCCGTTTGCCGTTAAGTCCATTCGTGCATACATAGATGCCGGTTGCAAAACGGACGTGTGCTTTTGTATGGGGACAGGAAAAAACTATAAGGTCTTACAGCAGATTAACAGGGAGCATGCTTTTTTTGATCGTATCATTCCCCTGGAACATCCCAGATACGTGGTGCAATACAAATCAGCCTTTACGAATGACTATATCAGCAAATACCTGAAAGCATTCGGGCGGTAAGTTGCTGTTTACAGTGACTGCATAAAGGGTTTTTCCTCCACAATGTAACGGGTATGAGTTCCAAAACCGATTTTCCCTTCTTCGTCATATGCTTCCACCTTAAAGGTCAGCTTCTTCCCTTCGGCACTCATTAGCATGGATTCAGCCCTTACCTGCTTTTTGAGCCCGGTAGCTTTTATGTGTTTTACGTTTACCTCACTTCCTACCGTTAGATATCCGTCGGGCAAAAGGGGCTGAACACTTTCGTGTGCTGCTCTTTCCATCAGGGCAATCATGGCCGGGGTTGCAAATACCTCTATCAGGCCAGAGCCATATGCCCTGGCAGTATCTTTGGGTTCTACGGTAATAGCAGAGGAGCCTTTGACGCCGGTTTGAATTTCTGAAAAAGTTCCCATGTTGGTTTAGTAGTGAAATGAAACATCAACATGGATATCTGTATGAATGCTTTTGGCAACGGGACAGTTGCGGGCTGCATGTTCAAGTATGGCTTTTTCTTTGTCTGTGTAGGATTTGGCTGTCAAATCAAATTCAATAATGATTTCGGAAATACGACGTGGATTAGCCGCCATTACTTTGGTGGTTTTGGCACTTACCTCGCCTAAGGAAAATCCTTTTCCATTGGCGGTGATGTCCATAAGGGTAATCATGCAGCTGCACAGAGCAGTTGCTACCAAATCCGTTGGAGAAAAAGCTTCTCCTTTGCCATTGTTGTCAAGGGGGGCATCCGTAATTAATTTTCCGGAAGAGAGCACATGCGTTGCTTCTGTCCGGTAATCGCCCATGTAGGTAGTTCTTACTGTTTCCATAGTTTTCGTTTTTGCAAATATAGAAAATTATTAATATCCGGTTTAATCAATTATTAAAAGAGTTGCCGAAGCTGGAACTCCCACTTCGTGCGAGGCAACAGACAGTTAAGCTCGACAGGGTGCAACATGTTGTTATAAAAAACCCCGGCCCGAAGATTCGGACCAGGGAAAAAAGCACAGTAATTGAAAATAATAATTAAGAGGGAAATTTAATGTCTTTTAGTTTTCTCTGCTGGCTTGCTGACTTCTGATGCCTGAAGGAACTTTGGTGCATTCTCCGGGCTGAGGACCAGCAACTTGTTGTGTTTTACTTCCGGTGCATGATGCAGCAGCGGATGAACCAGTGCAGGATGATTTTGCAGCACTACTTGTCTGAATCATCTGTACATCATCAGATTCAGCACTTGCTTTGGTAGCTTTGCTGCTGCAGCAAGCTGCGTCAGCACTTTTGTCTGCGCAACCAGCTTTGGTTGCTGCTGCTGCGGTTTGCGTTTTTTCAACACCGGTGCAGCTTGAAACAGCTTGTGTTGTTTCAACTGTCGCTGTGGCGCAACAACTTTTCGCAGTTTCTTTTTTTGTTTCAGTTTCTGTTGCCGTCAGAATCAGACCTGCGCCCAGTACTAAAAACAAACTCATTACGGAAGTTAAGATGTATTTTTTCATATATAATTTCTTTTTGATTGTAAGATGTTTTGATGCTTATTTTTATTTAGACCAAATATAAATAAAAAATCCCAGCTTGAAACAACTGCTTGTGAAAAAAATGTTAAATGTTTGCCGGAGGAAGAAAGGAGGTGAATTATTAGTCATATTCCAACCTCTTAGTAGAAAGGATATTTAAGCAGTTAATTGAACCTTATTACCTTATTGAAAAAGATTGATCTGAGGATGTGTAATAAGGTTAAAAGTTATTCTGCCATGCATATTTCTACTAAGGTTAAATGGAACTTGAAAATAAGGTTTATACCCGTAAAACAGACAGGCTTTATAGCAATATGTCAAATTAGGACTAAATTAAGGGCTATTGAACTAAATTGTGAAATAGCTTTAGGGCTATAGGATGATAGACGGAAGGTTGATAGTCACGAATGATAAAAAATACAATAAACAGACATAATAGTTTCAAATAAACTCGTAGGATGTGAAAATTTACAATAATTTTGACTTCCAAAACAAATTTTTGGGTTTTTTGAGCGTTTATTTAGATAGTTCTCATGTATTAACTTAGTCATCAAAAGTCATTGAAAACATTGTTCTTAACCGGAGTATACTGTTGGACACCGGGGCATCAGGTATTAGGTTGCTAATTGTGTGTTATTGTTAATTATATTGCTTATTTATGCAAAACAAGAAAAAATTTATCTGGCCTGTTTTGATTGTTGTCGTCCTTACCTTATGGTTTTTCCTGCGGTCGGAAACCGCAGGGCCTGAGCATATTCGGGTAGCCGTTGAAAACGGGGACTTTGTGGTAAGTGTGTATACAAGCGGAGAGCTTGAAGCAGAGCATTCTGAAAATATACTTGGCCCGGCAGGCTTACGTACGGTTGGGTTGTGGAATGTGCAAATCAGTGAATTGATACCTGAAGGAAGTATTGTAAAGGAGGGAGATTGGGTAGCTACCCTGGATCGCACCGAAATCAGCAACAGGTTAAAGGATCTTGAGACTGAGCTGGAAAAACTGCAAACCATGCATACCCAGACCCGGCTTGATACCACCATGGAATTGCGCAATGCCCGAAATGATCTTGTCAACCTGGAGTATGGTCTTGAGGAAGCCCGAATAGCTCTGGATCAAAGTTCTTTTGAACCCCCGGCAGCCATACGTACGGCCGAAATCAACCTGGATAAGGCACAGCGGGCTTTTGACCAGGCCTCTCACAATTATGAACTTCGTCTTGAGCAGGCAAAGGCCAAAATGCAGGAGGTTACAGCAAGTCTTACCCAGGTGAAAAGAAGGTTTGACAATATGAATTCTGTCCTCAACGAATTTACCATTACCGCACCCAGATCCGGTATGGTGATATACCGACGAAACTGGGATGGTTCTAAAGTTACGGTCGGCTCCCAGATAAGCACCTGGGACAATACGGTGGCAACCCTACCTGACTTCTCGGTCATGATGAGCCGCACTTATGTTAATGAAGTTGACATCAGCAAAGTATCCTTACAACAGAAAGCTGAAATCGTAGTAGATGCTTTCCCCGATAAAAAATTTACAGGGTATGTAACCGAAGTTGCCAATATTGGTGAGCAAAGGCCCAATCAGGATGCCAGGGTTTTTGAAGTGAAGCTTCGCATCAATGAAGCAGACACCATTCTCCGGCCCGCCATGACTACCAAAAACACAATTATTACCCACGTTGAGCAGGAGGTTCTCTTTGTGCCCATTGAAACGATTCATGTTGTAGATACAGTAAGCTTTGTTTACAAAGATTTGCAAAACAGGATTGTACGTCAGGAGGTTGTAACAGGGATGCGCAACGAAAACCAGATCATTATTAAAGAAGGACTTGAAAAAGGTGAAATGATATACCTGAGTATTCCCGGCAGTCCGGAAGATTTTCGTATGATAAACCTATAGCAGTCCCTATGATCAAATCACAACGTTATATCCATAATATTAACATTGCTATTGATGCGGTGTTTGCCAACAAATTCCGCTCTTTGCTTACCGCGTTGGGAATAATCTTTGGCGTAGGAGCAGTAATAGCCATGCTGGCCATAGGAAGCGGTGCCAGGCAGGAGATTCTGGACCAGATGAAGCTGGTTGGGGTCAATAATATCATCATCAGACCACTTTTTGCTGAAGACGATGCCCATGAAGAACTCCTTGACGGAAGGTTCTCTCCGGGGCTTACCTTAACCGATGCCTGGAGTATCAAAGAACTCATACCGGGTGTTCAGAGCATTAGTCCCGAGGTAGAAATAAATACATTTGGTTATCATCATGGTATCAGAAGACCTGTAAGGGTTGCAGGTATCAATCCCGATTATTTCCATCTGTTTGCCATTAATATAGCGCAGGGAAGCAATTTTACATCAGCGCAGGTAAATACAGGAGCACCGGTTTGCATCATAAGCAACCAGGTGAGGGCCGTCTTTTTCGGCAATGATCAGGCCATAGGCAGGCAAATAAAACTGGGCAACAACTGGCTTACAGTGATAGGAATTGCCGAAGACCGCAGCGGAGGCGGAGAGTCAACAGAACGTTTGGGAATCAGTGAATTTGGCAACATGGTCTATATCCCCGTGAATACCTCACTGCTGAGGTTCATGGACAGATCGGCAGTTTCGGCAACAGATATACAAAGAATGCGTAACCAGAACAGAAGGAGATCACCACAAAATCAGCAGGAAACAGAAAAGCCAAAAAGTTACCATCAGCTTGACCGCATAGTAGTGCAGGTTGAAAATTCCGAAATGCTGTCAACTACCGCTGATGTTATACAACGCATGTTGCTCAGAAGGCACAACGGAGTACAAGACTTTGAGGTGATTATTCCTGAGATGCTGCTGGAACAGGAGCAGAGAGCCAAGGATATTTTTAATATCGTTCTGGGGGCCATTGCTGCCATTTCATTGCTGGTGGGGGGTATCGGGATTATGAATATCATGCTGGCTTCGGTGATGGAACGAACGCGCGAAATAGGTATACGCCTTGCTGTGGGAGCCAAAAAAACAGATGTGGTGTTTCAGTTTCTTGCCGAATCGGTTTTTATCAGTATTTCCGGTGGCATTGCCGGTGTTTTTATGGGCATTGCCATTTCCCGATTGATTATGAGATTTACAGATATTCTTACCATTGTATCCTTTTCTTCCATACTTATTTCTTTTATGGTGTCTGCGGGTATTGGAATTATATTCGGGTATATGCCGGCCAAAAAGGCTGCCTCTAAAGACCCGGTTAGCTCTCTGCGCTATGAATAACAACAGCTGTTCTTAAGACATATTTAGATAATTGATTTTGCTTTTCAACCGGTTGTTTCTATATTTGTGTAAGATGTTAAATAAAATCAGTAATCCCAAAAAGCTAAAAGTATGAAGAAGTTTGCAGTAGTATTAGCAGGAAGTGGCGTGTATGACGGAGCGGAAATACATGAAGCCACGCTGAGTATGTATGCCATTAAAAAGCAAGGTGCAGATTATGAAATATTTGCCCCTGATATAGAGCAACATCATGTTGTTAATCACATTACCGGAGAGGAGATGGATCAGAAAAGAAACGTACTGGTCGAATCGGCCCGCATAGCAAGAGGAAAAATCAAACCTTTGTCAGATTTCAAAGCAGAAGATTTCGATGCAGTGCTCTTTCCCGGGGGATTTGGCGTAGCCAAGAATCTGTGTACATTTGCTTTTGACGGGCCCGAATGCTCAGTTAATGCAGACGTGGAGAAGGTGGTAAAAGGGATGCACAAAGCAGGAAAGCCCATTGCAGCACTCTGTATTTCACCGGTTTTGGTGGCCAAAATTCTTGGTGATGTGGAACTTACCATCGGACAGGATAAAGACACTGCCGCGGGCATTGAAAAGATGGGTGCCAAACACAAGCCAACCAACCACGCAGAGGTGATTATTGATGCAAAAAACAATGTGTATACTACCCCCTGTTATATGCTTGACGCCAACATTCTGCAAATCGCAGATGGGGCAGAAAACATTGTTAGGGCCGTATTAAAAAGCCTTGCCTAGAAGTTGCAGATTTTATTCTGCCATAATTTCCAAAGCCCTGACCAGGGCTTTTTTTATGATCTCTTCGTGATCAAAAGCCAGTTCGGGCAATTTGGTCAGATTGAACCATTTGGCATTGATGGCGTCAGTGCCGGGAATAAGTTTTGGGTTATTCTTACAGAAACCCCAGAAAGCAACGGTTATGGTTCTGTGCCGGGGATCGCGATCCGGTTTGCTGAATGCTTCCAGTTGATAAAACTTAATGTCCTTTAGTCCGGTTTCCTCTTCAACTTCCCTGGCTATACATTGCTCAAGTGTTTCGTTTTCATCCAGAAAACCGCCGGGAAGGGCCCATTGACCCTTGAAGGGTTCATTCTGTCTTTGTATGAGCAGGATGTTAAGCTTTTCATCCGATTTCATGTTAAATATCACTGCGTCAGTAGTTACGGCAGGACGGGGGTGTTCGTAAGTATAACTCATGTTTTGAAAAAGATTTTTTAGTCGCTGAAAGGGCCTTTGTGATAATCATTAAGATCTTCCATGCGTCTGATTTTAAAAGCCTGAATTTTTTTACAAATGATAATAAATACCTGAAGATTATTGTCCTGCAACCATTGCAGACTATCTTCCTTGTAGTTGATTGCCCCGGCAAGCAAAGCAAGGAATTCAAATTTTTTAGCTTCCAACCACTTCAATGCATTTTCATCTTCCCATATAGCTTTGCTCAGTGCTGCATATTGAGGGAATTTGTTTTTCATCAACCATTGAAAAGCTTCATCATTGGTATGAATAGCATTGGCAAGGGCCGCAAGTTCCGGATATCCATTGTGCATCAACCAGTAAAGGAACTTGCTGTTGCCTCCAACAGCCTCACCAAACGAAACCAATATTTTTACCGGGTAGTTAATCATTCCAATTACTTGTTTTGCCTCTTATTAACGCATTAAGTACATTTTGCCAAATCCCTCATGAAAATATTTCGAAGCAGAAGTTGAGTTCATATCAATCTGTTTTCCGTCAATGTTGGTGATGACCCTGTAAAGATAAACCCCGTTGGCCAATCTGTCTCCATACTGGTCGGTGCCATTCCATGCGTATTGCGTGATGTTTCTTCCAATGCGAATTGGTCCTAGCTCAGCCATGTCTATCTCTCTCACTACCTTTCCGGTAATGGTAAGGATCTGGATTTTCATGTAAGTAGGCAATTGAGAACCCGTAAGTGTAAATACAAAATGAGTAGCCGTAGTAAACGGATTGGGCCAGTTGAGTACCTCGGTGATGGTTGATTCTGTTATCACCTCAAAATTGATAACATAGTCATTATCGCCCGACTCATTAAGCGATTTGTCGGTTGCCTGCACACGCAGGGTGTATTTGCCATCCAGCTCAAATTCAGGCTCAAACTCTATGCTGCAAATGTTGTCGGGCAGAGTAGCAGGGTAAAACCTCATGTTTTCCTGCCCTTCGGACCTGAAATACAGCCTTTCTCCTCCTGGAGTGCCTGGAGTGCTGAGATAAACTTTCAACAAGGTGGTGTCATTTAAGGCCAGGAAGGGGTTTTCGTCCCGCAGGCTGATGTGGATAAAGGGTTGGGCTGAGACGATATCGCCATCCATTATCTGAATCCCGTCAAAGGTTACGTCAAGCAGAGGATTGGTTTTGTCCTTTTCAACATAAAAAGGAATCTGACCCACATTGTTGAAAGAGTATTGTTCAAGCTGATCATTTCCCGGATTTACTTCAATCCATAAACTGTTGTTTCCTGCCAGCCCTTTGGTGTCGAAGTAAATACTGTCAATTAATATGTCTCCTGCCGGATGGGGACGCTGTCGCGGGTAGCCGATGGGATGGATTTGTCTGTTCTCATCCAAAATCCAGTATTTTACCAGCAGGCTGTCCATATTATAGTCGCTAATATTTTGAATAGCAGTGGAAAACAAAATCTTCTTTCCTTCGGGTACCGAATCTTTTTCAAAAACATAGTGGATGGAAGGATTGAGTGCTGTTTCAGGAATTCCCTCATAAACTACTTTCCAGTATCTCATCTGGGCCGGTGTGCGGTTTTCGTCATCTCTCATGTTTACCATCAGCCTCAGGTAGGGATGTTGATTTGCATCCACCTGGTTGTTAAGATCAATGTTTCCCTGTTGTGCAGGAATGCCTGTGATAAGCGTGTCAGCATAACCGTTTTTGTTTATCCCTATTACATTGAGCCACACAGAATCTGTATTGAGCTGATCATAGCTTTCCTGGCTCCAGTGAATGGTTTCCCATTTGCTTGCAGGCCCAATGGTTTCTGAAAGAATGCTGCCCCGGTCCCAGTTGGTAGTGATGCTGTCATTGAGCTGGATAGTGGATGTAATTGCCGCGCCAATAACTTCATTGGCAGAACCCACTGGAGCACCTTTCTGGCCAAAAAGCAAATAAGGTGTATTGTTGACCAGGTTACGTATATTGGCGCTCCCCAGGCTTTCAAAAGCCTGGTAAAGCTCCTCTGGGTAGTTTTGTGCGTTATGGTTGCGGTGGCTTACAGCCATTACATAATGACCTTCCGGGATGGTATCGATAAAGGCACGCATTCTTTCTCTCCACACTTCGGAGGTGGAGTAAAAGTCGAAGGTGTTGATGTTTCGGATGCGGCAGTGAAAATTGTTGTATTGTCCCAGGTTGTTTCCCTGGTTGATACTTATCCAGTGATCTGATGATACCGGGTCGAATACGGCAAAATAAACGCCATTTCCCACATCTGCCAGGCATGAGAAAATCTCAAGGTTTACCCCATTCTTTCTCACAAATTGTTCTGTCCACGCAAGGTAGGGGTATATTCCTGTTTGGGCTTGTATGGAGTTGATGCTGTTGACAAATTCCCATTTTCTCTCCTCCTGGTTGTGCGACACATAACTGTAAGTGTTGTTTTTAAACTGGTCAAAATGAGACTGGCTCCATCCTTTCAGCCCTTCTATGTGTTGAAAACTGCTTTGACGCCAAACATATTCTCCGGTATATACAGAGTCAATGCTTACCCTCCAGAAATAAACCATGCTGTCCACCAGGTTTTGCGGTGGACTCCACTGAACAACTCCACCCTTGTGACTAACAGCATGTGATACCGGGTTGCTGAATAATGGTGATGTGTCAAGCTGGAAAATATAGTCTTTCTCAGCAATAAAAGGATCTCCGGTAGAGGCTTTTAATGTAACTGTGGAGGAAGGGACAAGGGCATAATTGAGAGGGAAAACCGGAATGATATCAGAGGATTTGATAAATAAATTGTTGGTAGCAACGTTGTTGGACTTGTCAATTTCATCAATCTGGTTAAGGGCATCCAGTGTAACGGTAAACTGGTTGATCCCCACGCCCAGCTCTCGGTCAACAGGCATTCTGAAAGTTATGGTATCCTTAAAGAGGGTTGTTCGTATTCTGCGCTGATAGATTTCTGTTGTCCCATCAGGAAACCTTCTTTCCAAATCCACAAACATAGAGTCGCTGATGGCTTTTCCTATGTTGGTAGAAATTACATGAACAGCAAAAGAATCCACCTCTGTTGTAACATCCTTGGGTGAGAAAAAGATATCACTGGATTCAACTTTGTAGTCAGGCTTGGGTTGGGCATTAAGGGTAACCGCAGGATCTCCATGCAGTGTTTTGAGCAACGAAACATTTTTGATGTAAATATTGGGCGACTGAATCTCCCTGATGGTTTCTCTGAGGATATGTCCAACAGGTTTACCGTAGCTTTTTTCACTTATATGCCGGAAAAACTCATTGGAGTAACGGTTCAGTTCGAAAGCTCCTGTGGCTGAAGTGGCCGCCAGGTAACCAATTACCCCTTTCTCTTCAATGAGGACAAATTCTTCACTGGAATTAACTCCACTTCCAAAGATGTCACCAGCAAAGCAGGAGTTGGCAACAAGAAACGGGTATTTGCCATAGTTGCTGTATTCTGAGGGATAGTCGATGCTGATATCGAACCCGATACCTGCCGCATGCCCGAAAAAGGTCATGAAGCTTACTCCGCTGTTGATAATCTGCTTTAGGGAGTCAGACTGATTGATTTGAATGGGGTCGGTAGAGCTTTTAAGGAAAGTGCGCACGTAGCCTCCAAAGTGGGTGTCTTCCATGGTCCTTTTGTATTGCCTGAGATATCCGGCCAGCACGTTTTGCTCGTTGATGCTCGAACCTCCTCCGAAATGAAGAATGTTTTTCATCCACTCCTGGGGAGTTTGCTGGGCATTGTGGTGTTGAATAACCTTATTCAGATACAGGGTAACATGATGGGGTGTCTGCGCGGCAAGTCTTCCGGTGGCCAGGGCAGGAGCATATCCTTGATTGTCCAGCCCGGAGGTGATGAGGATATCAGAAGGTGGGTTTCCGAAAGAGGGGACAAGAGACACTGCATATTCGGGTTTTTTTTTGCGATAGTCAATCGGACCGAGGGTTTTGCCTATCAGGAAAAGCTTACGGGGTTTTTCATCGTATTTATCCAGGGTGAATTTAGCAAAATTGCGCAATGCAATAGGGTGTTTTTTGATGCCATAGGCAAACTGATGGTACAACTCTTCCACATCCACGAGCAGCACTTTATACCCTGTTGAGTTTCTGAAATCACGATAATTGATGGCCGGATCCATCAGTTTTTGATGGGTAATCATCAGGTAGTCAGAGTTGAAATGAGCGGGAGCCAAAAAGTTGGTAAAACGGGCGTAAGCATTTGGGTTTTCAGAAACCGGCTTTATGGAAGTTACATTGATGTATTGTTGGCTGGAGGTTACAAAAAGTTTTCGTGCCTGGGTGGGATTGGTAATAAGTGCCCTGTAGGTTCCGTCTTGCAGGAAAGCTCTTGATTTTACATTGTGTGTCAGATTGTAGACCCAGACTATATCTGACGATTCCGCCTGAAAGTTGCTGAATGCAATCAGCGTTCTGTCGCCCGAAGAAGGGGGGAGTTCCATAAGCATCTTGCCCTGGTTTCTCATGTTGAAATTGTGCGGATATCTCACCGAAATGTATGCAATGGCCGATCGATCAACGGGTGTCCCCAGGGAGTTGATGGAGCTGAAAACGAAAGGTGTTCCGGAGCTGTTGAGGTTGTTGGCTGCTACTGATTTGTGAAACCTCAGCAGGGCATATCCCTCATAAACTGTGTCTATTAGCTGACCGGCAAATTGAATTTGCAAATGATGGTCGGGATTTAGGGGGCGGTAGTTGGATGCACCGGCTACAGCCATTTCAATAACGGCAGCTGGCCCGGCAGTATGTATGTTAGGTGTGGGAATGGTTTTGGTGCGGCTCTGACCCAGGTTTAGTGCACCATCAAACCAGCCTTCCGCCTCTGTATATTCAGGTTCAGTAACCCCATAGTTGTTGGTCTCTCCCGCGTAATATGACGACGTGTAATCCTCACGTGAAGTATACCAGAAAAATGGTGCAGCAGTGTATCCGCTGAAATTGTTATTCTCCTGGATGTTGTATCTTCTGTTGTTGAGAGAATTATTCCAGGTCAGGTAATAAGATAGGGTGTCATTGATTAGGCTGTAATTGGGGTTGGGGTGTTTTTCCGGGTCTTGATAAAAACCTTTGTCAAACCAACCGTCATTTTTATCAGCGTAAAACTCAATAAAGTCTCCGGGATTAAAAAGTCCGGTACTTTCATTGTTTACAAACAGGGGTTGTTCTTCTCCTCTTGCAAAAATCTGGAAAGAGCGTGGGTCGAAACTTCCCACAGGTACTCCTGCATTGATAAGGGCATTGTATTCGATGCGAAAAACTCCCTGCTGGTGAATGGGTATAGCAAAATACTGCTGCTCATAGTTGATCCACTCATTGCCATAATTCTGAGCCTTACCTGTAATTGAGGCAGAAAGCAACAGGGTAACCAGGAGGAAAAGTTTTGCTTCTTTCATAAGTCTTATTCCCAGGGGGCTATATGAGTTTTTAAAAGTTTTCGCCAATTGCATTTGCGTGTTCATTTAATATCCTGTTCGTACTTGTTGGTTCAGGAGATGATTTCAGGGGCTTTACTCTCTTCTGTTGATATTGAACCTCAATGAAAAAATATTGGAATACAGAGCAATAGAGTTGTCGCCTACGTCGGTAAGAGCATAGTCAAGGGCCAGAACATTTCTGATTACCACACCTATGCCCATGTTAAGCTGCATTGATTGAGTTGTTTTTTCCGCAGGGGTTGAATATTCCTGATAGTTTCCAATTCCTGCCCTCAGGTATATGATTTCATTATAATTAAATTCCAGTCCTACAGAAGGGTCGATACTAAAAGGGTCTCCCCTGAACATTACATTTCTTTTTCCGTCGGTGGTAATGTTGAGGTCAGCAGAAGCCAGAATTCCCAGCCGGTCGGCAAAGAGGAAGCTTCTGGAGGCACCCAGAATGACTCTTGGCAGCGTTATTTCCAGGCTGTTTTCGGGGATTTCATTCCCTGTAATGGTAAAGACTTCTCTCATTCTGTCGTCAAGCTGGTAGCTCCATGCGTTGAATGTTGAAGTGATATCGCGTCCCATGAGGGCAAAGTTCCAGTCCTGCCAGGCATATTGCACTCCTGCGTCGAGACCGAAACCCCAGGCACCGGCAAAACTGCCTGCGGTACGGCGGATTATTTTGGTGTTTACTCCCAGGCTGAGGTTGTCATTCAGCTTGCGGGCATATGATATCATGAAAGCGTTATCGGAGGCAGAAAATGAACGGATAAGGTCGTATCTGAAGTTTCCTTGTGCATCAATGAGTTCTGAGGTGTCGGGAATATCATCAATGCCAAAGCGAAGAAAGGTAAATCCAAGGGCACTTTTTTCATCCAGGTTGAATGCTATGGCTCCGTAATCGTATTGGGCAAGCCCTGCAAAATATTCGGTATGCATAAGTGCAATCTGAATATTGGCCTCCACGCGGGTCAATCCTGCCGGGTTCCAGTATCCTGCGGTGGCATCAGAGGCAACCGAAACGAATGCTCCTGACATACCCAGGGCTCTTGCTCCCACTCCTATGGAGAGAAACTCATTGCTGTATTTGGGGGTTTGTGCCTGCAAAGGCACATTCCCAAAAAAAAGGGGCAGAAAAAAAATCCCAGCCACAACCATGGGGCTAAACAGCTGATTTTTGAACAGGTGGAATATTTTTAACATCGGGTAAAGATACAAAAAGGCAAATGATAAAAATTTCGGGTTTTACGCAAAATTATGCTTTACAAAGAATGTCCGCAATTGTTGCAGAAACTGGAGCCCTTGATATGTTCAGATTCGCCGCAATAATCACAAACATGGGTCTCCACCTTTTCTGCTCTGCCTCTTGTAATCTCTGATGAAACAATGCCTGTGGGGATAGCAATAATGCTGTAACCCAGCAACATAATGAATGTGGCTATGAACTTTCCCAGATTCGTAACCGGAACGATATCACCATATCCAACAGTAGTAAGGGTTATAACAGCCCAGTAAATGCTGAGTGGGATGCTGTAAAAACCATTTTGCCCTCCTTCCACTACATACATGATGCTTCCCAGCAAAAGCACGAGAATCAGTACGAAAATCATGAAAATAAATATTTTTCTGAAACTGCTGCGAAGGGCAATGAGTAATCTGTTACCTGCCCTTATGTAACGTGTTAGTTTAAGGATTCTGTAAACACGAAGCAACCGGATGGCTCTGATTACAATCAGGGGCTGGAGTCCCGGGACTATCAAAGACAAAAAGGTGGGTAAAATGGCCAGTAAATCAACAATCCCAAAAAAGCTGAATATGTATTTGAGGGGACGGGGACTGCAGATGATTCTTAAAACATATTCAAAGAGAAAAAGGATGGTGAGAGTCCATTCGGAGAAGTAGATAAATCCGCTGTATTGCTCTCTGAGGCCGGCAACACTTTCAACCATCACCATCACTACACTGAACAAAATCAGAACAAGCAACATCTCATCAAACAATCTGCCCTTAAACGTATCAGATTGAAAGATGATAATGTATAATCGCTTTTTCCAGCGGGGTAGTTTTTTTAAATCCTTTTCGAGCTCCTTGTTTTCCATGTCAATTGCCATTGCACAATAACCCAATTATTATTGAGAAAACAAATCTAAGAAAAAAGGGTCAAAGAGTCGATGGATAGGTCAAAAATTAACCTTTGGATGTAAAATCAGCAGATTGGCCAAACTCTTCTTCAAAAACCAGCTCTGCTGCAGATAATCTGTCGCGATCTGATTTTTCCATTTTCACAAAATCTCCTTCCAGCAACTCAGGTTCTCCTTTGTGCCCAATGGCCATGGCTGTAAGAACCTGGTAGTCTTCCGGAACATTGAAAATACTTGCTGCCTTATCTTTGTCCAGCCCTCCCATCTGGTGCATAAACAACCCTTCGTGCATAGCCTGGAAGGTAAGGTAAGCAACCCCTTGCCCTAAGTCGTATTCAAATATCCTGTTGGGTTTGCCGGTTTTGGTGGAAATCTTTTTTCCTATACTTAATACCAGCACTGGAGCGAGTTTTGCCCACTGCTGGTTAAATTCTACCAGCGTTTCCAGGATCATATCCCATGTTTTGTCGCCTTTGCGGCCAACAATGAATCTCCAGGGTTGGTCGTTGAAGCTGGAGGGAGCCCAACGGGCCGCTTCAAAAATTCGGGCAAGGGAATCATTATCTACTTTTTGCGAAGTAAACGAACGCGGGCTCCATCTCTTTTTGAGCAATGGGTGTATGTCAAGGTTGGTTACAGCGGGTTTTTCCATAATGTTCTTTTTTTTGTTTTAGTTAATATGTTGATAACAAACAATCGTAAGGTTTGTTTTGATAAACCTGGAACAAAAAAAACGGCATCTTGCTTAAGGATGCCGCAAAACAAAAAATGAAGAGTGTATTGTTGTTAGTGGGTTGTGGGTCAGAGGTTAAATCCTTCTCCCATATAAAATTCCATGATTTTCATTTTGAAGATAAAGTCATATTTGGCCTGTAGAGCTTCTCTTTCTGCCCTTGCCACACGGGTTTGTGATTCATTAAATTCAACGGAACTCACCATGCCCAGGTCAAAGCGCTGGCGGGTATAGTTGAAGGACTCGCTGAAGGCATCCAGTGATTTGACAGTAGCCTGGTACTTTTGAAAAGCAGCCAGGGCATCGGCATGGGCCTGCTGTATGGCCTTGTTAAGATTGTTGCGGGTAAGTTCATACTGATTCTGTGCCCTGTCGAGAGCAACACGTGATTGTTGAATGCGGGTGCGCACCTCCCATCTGTTGAATATGGGGATCCGAAGTGAAAGGCCTACATACTGGCTGAAGTTGTCACGAATCTGGTCTCTGTAGGGTATTTGTTCGAAAACATTTCTGAAGTCCTGGGTAAAAACCGGAGTTTGATCGGCAAGGTATCCAATCTGCACCTGTCCGGCACTTTCTACCCTTGAAAACCTTGTTGAAGCTTCAGAATAGCCGGTGTTCAAATCGGCATTAAGAAACAGAGAAGGGCTCATGCGGCCTCGGTCCAGTGAAATTTGCTTTTCGGCCATTAATATGCGGCTGTGTGCTGATTTTATGGCGGGTTGCACCAGTAAGGCCTTTTCAAAAACTGCTTCCGGATCATCCAGTAAAAGCCTGTCAGTCATTTCTGCCTCGGGGCGTTCAATGGAAAACGCATCGGCAGGATCCAGATCGAGGATTTGAATAAGTTCCAGATAGGCCATGCGCAAATTGTTGCGGGCAGTAATCAGGTTGAGCTCTTCCTCTGCAAGTCTTGCCTCAATTTCCAGTACGCTTCCCCGGGGTAATGTTCCCCCTTCAAAAAGTGCACGGGTACGTGCCAGTTGCTGCTCTATTATCTCTGTTTGCTGAATGGCCGTTTCTACAAAATCTTCACTGTACAAGATCTGCATATACGCTGCTGCAATGGTAAGAACAATATCGTTTTGAAGCTTTTCTGTATCATAGCGCATGGCAGTGTTTCTGAGAAGATGGTAGCGCAGGTAATTTACATTCTGGAAACCTGAAAACAAAACCACCGAAGATGCCGCATTGGCGTTTTGCCTCATGATTCGTTCGGTGGAAAATTCGTTGGTAAAGGGGTCAACCGAACGGCCAAAACTGTAGCCCTGGCGGAAATTTGCATTTAGATCGGGCAGAAAATTGGCATAACTCTGCTGCAGGCTGTATTCTGCATCCTGTTCGTTGAGATGCTGAAGCTTTATTTCTATGTTATGCTTCATAGCATACTCAATGCAGTCCTGCAGGCTCCAGGTGGTTTGCGTAAATGCCGGCCGTACAAGCAATGCGAAAAAGAAAAGAATAATGATTAAGGCAGGTTTCGTTTGCATGGTTGTGGATTTAACTATTTAAACAATTGTTAGTTATGGCAATGATTAAGGTTTTTTTTGAAAAAGGTAAGGGCTTTGACACCCTTACCTTCGCACTTAACCAATTAACCAATTAACCAATAAACTTACATCCTCATGCAAACGAAAAGCGTGCCATCAGGGGTTATGCGTTGAAAAACAGATTTATAGCCGTTTTTTGTACATGTTTTGCATTTATTTGGAGTGTTCGATATCAATACAATAAACGTACGTTTATGGACATAAAAAACCGCAGAATGTATCTTCACCGGTTCAGGATGATTGCTGAACCAGGCCGTCTTTATCAGAAAGTCTTTGGGGGGTATGAGAAGGTCAAAGGGAACGTCAGGTCAACTGCATTGGATTATGACCCGGAGTGGATAATGAATGACCCAAAGTAGCAAAGCCGTAATTAAAAATGCAGTGTAAAAGTGGTTTCTTCGCCGGGTTTTGACTTTACGGTAATGTTGCCTTTGTGCAGGCGCATGATTTCCCGTGAAAGGCTAAGCCCAATTCCCGAACCTTCTTTTTTGGAAGTAAAAAAGGGGACAAATATTTTTTCCATTATATCAGGTTTTATCCCCTGTCCGTTGTCCGCTACGGAGATGTTTGCCCTGTTGTTGGATGTGACAGATGCAATGATTTTTATGGTTGGATTTTCACGGTCTTTCAGAGCATGTATAGAGTTGATTACCAGATTGATGATGACCTGCTCAAGCAAATCGGGGTCAACGGTTAACTTAAGTTCTTTGGGGAAAATCTGTACCTTACACTGAATGCCCTGCTCTTTAATTTTGGGTTCCAGCAGGGCATAAACAGAATCAAGAATTTCTTTAACCTGCACATACCTGAAGTTGGGTTTGGGAATTCGGGTAAGGTTGCGGTAAATCTGGACAAAATTCAGCAGCCCCTGGCTTCTTTTCTCTATGGTGTTTAGGGCACTTAAAACACTCTCGACATCATCTTCATCAATATCGCTGCTCAGCTCAAGGGTTTCTTCGTTGATAAGTATGTCTTTCACAGTACCCGATAGCGAAACAATGGGTGTGATGGAGTTCATGATTTCGTGGGTTAACACCCTGATAAGCTTTTGCCATGAGTCCATCTCCTTGGCTTCAAGCTCGCTGTGGATATTTTGAAGGGAAATAAGGACAAAATCCTCACCCCTCATTCTGAATTCAGTGGCACGAACCGAAAGCTGCAAAAGCTCGTTTTCAATAAAAATCTTTACCAGGTTTTGATCTCCTGCCTTCATCCCCATCAGGGCATCGGCGAGGGTTTTGTCGGTTTTTTCCAGTTCATGCACATAGCGGATGCCGGTAGTTCTCAGCATCCGTTTCGAAGCATTGTTGAAAATGTCTACCTTGCCGTTTTTCTGGAAGACAATAATCCCTATGCTTATGTGTTGCACTACTGTTTGCAGGTAGTTGAAATGCTCTTCCCGGGAAGCACGGGTTTTCTTGAATTCATTAATAACCTCATTGAAGGCATTGTTGAGTTCATCAAAGCTTTTGCCCAGTCCCTGGTCGGAAAAGGAAGAGACAAAATCGCTGTGCCTGATAGACTCAAGAAAAGTGGTCAGGCGTTTGTTGGTGCGCTCCACATAGTTTACCAGCGATACAATTTGGAATATGGTTAATGCTGCAAGAATAATGCTGCTGATAATAAATTCCTGTCTTTTTACAATGGAAATTAAAATAACGGCCGATGCAACAATAAGCAGCACCCTCAGAACAATATTGAGGCGAAAGTTCTTAAAGTTCATACTTTTCTATTCTTCTGTATAACGATGCCCTGGTAATACCGAGTTCTTTGGCTGCCTTGCTGATATTGCCGCCATGTTTGTCAATCACCTTCCTGATGAGCATTTTTTCGGTGGCTTCCAGGTTGGTGTCGGGGGTGAGCAAATCTTCATTTTCCTGTTTTTCCTGGGTGGAAAGGAAAAAGTCGTTGGGTTGTAATATGTTGGATTCGCTCATAATAACAGCCCTTTCGACAGAGTGCTGCAGTTCTCTGATGTTGCCCGGCCAGTGATGTTTTTCCAATCTTTTCTGGGTGGCTGCATGCAGGCGTTTGAGCGGCATTTTATATTTTTTGCAGTACACATCCAGGAAATGATTCACCAGTAAGGGGATGTCTTCAATTCTTTCTCTGAGGGGGGGTAAATGGATTTCTACCGTATTGATACGATACATGAGGTCCTGACGGAATTTTCCCTCATCTACCATCTGGTACAAAGGCATGTTGGTGGCACAAACCAATCTTACATCCACCGAAATTTCCTTTACGGAGCCCAGGCGGATAACTTTTCGGTTTTGCAATACACTTAAAAGCTTGGATTGCAGGGGCATGCTCAGGTTTCCTATTTCATCAAGAAAGATGGTTCCCTTGTTGGCTGACTCAAAGCGTCCGGCACGGTCTTCTTTGGCATCGGTAAAGGCCCCTTTTTTATACCCAAACAATTCGCTTTCAAACAATGATTCGCTGATTGCACCCAGGTCAACACTGATAAACACATCGTCCTTTCTTTGCGAGGCACGGTGAACCGCCCGGGCTATAACTTCTTTTCCTGTACCGTTTTCTCCCAGGATCAGGATGTTGGCATCTGTTTTGGCTACCTTCTTTACTGTGGCAAGCACACTCATCATGCTTTGCGATTGACCTATGATATGGCTGAAAGGTTGATCTCCCTGTTCTAAAAGCATCTTTTGTTTGGATCGCAGATCGAACACCTCCTTTTTAGAACGATGCACTTCCAGTGTAGTGTCAATGGTGGCAAGAAGTTTCTTATTGTCCCAGGGCTTGAGTAAAAAGTTGGTTGCACCTTCTTTGATTCCCTGCACAGCGAGCTCAATGTCGCCGTAGGCAGTGATGAGGATTACCGCAACGGTAGGATCCGTTTCCAGGATCTGGTTGAGCCAGTAAAAGCCTTCCTGGCCGCTGGTGGCATCCCTGGAAAAATTCATGTCGAGCAAAATAAGATCATAGCTCTCATTTTTCAGCAATGCCGGTAAATTGTTGGGCTCCTTGTCTGTGTGAACTATCCTGACGTGCTGCTTGAGATACAGCTTTGCGGCCAGCAATACATCTTCATCATCATCAATGATCAATACTTTGGAATCTATTTTCGCCATGGCAAAGATTTTTTTTGCTAAATTAATAAAAAAATAACATCATAAATATTTATAGCATGCTGAATATGTTTTGTTTTGTATTTTTGAAGTCGTTTAGCAGACATATTAAATCCGAGAAGCTAATTTAACTTTATAACTTTATGCATTATGCAAGAAGATTCCGTTAAGATTTACCCGGGAATAAGTCAAAGCCTGGGTATTGCCGTCATTGTTGTTTTTTCCTCCCTGCTGATTATACCTGTCAATTATTTTTTGAAAGATGTGTTTGTAAAAGAGGTTAATTTTTTTGTGGGCTATTTGGTAAGTATGGGAGGGGCCTTTGCTATTGTGTGGCTCATCCGCAAAAATATTACGGGACAAGCCGGTTTTAACCTCAAAACAGGAAGCTCACGACTGGTAGGGTTGTCGTTGCTGGCTGCCATTGCCACACTGATGGGTGTAGTCATTCCTCTTTCACATTTTACTACACAGATAATACCTATACCGGATTTTTTCAAAGAGGTGCTCAAAAGCATGGGTGAAATGCGGCACTGGGCCAATGTGCTTGCTATAGTGATTGCAGCCCCTGTCATTGAGGAGCTTATTTTCAGGGGGGTCATGCTGGAGGGTTTGCTTAAAAAATATTCTCCTGCCACCGCCATTTTTGTTTCTTCCTTTTTCTTTGCCTTGATACACCTGAATCCGTGGCAGTTTGTAACGGCCATGATTGTTGGAATATTGATTGGGTGGGTTTATTATCATACCCGCAGCCTGAGCCTGGCCATACTGATGCACATGGCCAACAATCTTTTTGTAACCCTGCTTGAGTTTATTTATCCAGCTCAGGATATCTGGGAAGGAGAATCTTCAGTAGTGGAATTTTTTGGTGGCTGGGTACCTTTTGCCATCATTATCGGCATTTCACTGTTGATTCTGGCAGCTGGCCTGTTTCTGATGAAGCGGGAGTTTATAAGCCTGAAAAGTGCCGGTAAAATATAAAACAATATCTTACGCTTTGATGAGTGTGTAAGCGAATCCATCCATGCCTGTGGCATAAAAGGTATTTCCTTGCTGGCTCTGGATGTATATTCCCATCATGAAAGGCTGAAATCCGTTGATCATACCCTGCATCTGTAGCAGCTGTTGTTGCGGTGTAAAAACCCATTGCCCGCTGGCTTGTACGGTCATGCCCCATGGGCCGGCTTGTTGTGTAGCTTCAAAATACCCGTTGGCATGCAAATGCATATACATGGTGCTACCCAGGAAGTCGGATATTTGTACATTCCACTGACCCGCCGGCTGAAACCCTTGTCCCGGCGATGATGCGGCCGGCTGTTTTGATAACGAATTCAGCAGCTCATCACACTGGCGAATCCATTCATGGCGACCCAGCTTTTCAAACATGGCGCGGGCGTCGTGCAAGAGTGTTGCATGCATGGGCTGACTGGTAGTGGCAAGCAAAAAAGTGGCCCGTGCAAGTCGAAAGCGTTCTTCATCGTTTTTGGGAGAAGAGAGCAGGTTTTGAATGCGTCTGAGGAGTTTTTGTTCATCAGTGGGATCGTCGGGTGTGAGTTCCATGAGCAACTGTGCCATGTGCAGCAGAACCTCCGTATTGGCAGGGTCAATCCGGTTGGCTTCTTCCAGAAGGTTGTAAGCCTCCCGTAATTTGGCAATCTGTGCTTTCTCGTCAAACCCCGCCATCAATCTGTCCGGATCGACCTGTTGTTGTCCGCTGGTTCCTGTTGTGGAAGAGCGGTTTTTGGCCATTTGGTCAAAATACATCTGTTCGGCATCCGATTTGAGGAGTATCGCTTTTTTCAGCAACAAATCTACCCGTGAGAGGTGCAACTTGCCTGCCTGTATCTCATCCACTGCATTGCCCTTGCTACGGGAAGACCGAATGATTTCCAGCATATCATTGATGCTTTGCTGTAATTGTTCTGAGTTTTGGGTGGTGGCACTTCCTTCCATACCGGCGGCCTGGTTCTCAGATACCTCGGTAGACATTCTGTCCAGAATGCCCAGCCTCTCTGCAACTTCGGGAGAGTTGATGACCAGCTGTATTACATTGCCCTTGATTTCTGAGGCAATAACTCCGCTGGCTCCTGCCCCCACCACATCGCGGCCTACTTTTCCGGTGTTAAAATTTTGATTTGCCATACCATCATTCTTTAATTACATTTTTCACTACGGTATCTACCGCCTCGCCAATAAGCTTGCTGAAAGGGGCAAGCGGGGTAAATGCAGCCACAACTTCTGCCCCCCGGGGCAAAAGCTTTGATAAACCTGCTGCCGCCGAAACAATTTTGGATTTTAGACTTACCTTTTTTACGTAATCGGGCTCCTGGTCCGGCGCCAGTTCTGCTACTTCTTGCGAAAATTCCCTCAGGGTTTCCTGCACCGGAGCAACCTGTTCCTGGTTCACCTGGTGGGTTTGCAACAGCTGATTGATTTTGTCCGTAAAATCCTGCAGCCCCCTGGAGTATTCATCAGGCATTTGCTCAAGCTGGGGCGTGCCAATGGAAATATTACCCGAAATATTCCTGGCAATTATCCCCGATGCTCCCGCGCCAATTACATCCCCTTTTACCTCACCGAATTTGAAATTTTGTTTGCTCATAGCTGGATCCTCCATTATTTAAGGCTGTGTTAAAAATGCGTTTTGGGGAGGAATTAGAACGCGCCGGAATGAATAGTAACTGAGGAAAAGATTTGCACCTTTTTGAAAAGTTGTACTCTGCAGTTTTATCGTCCGGCTGCAACGTGTTTTTGCAACGGCCCTGGTTGTTAAAATATCTCTTTAAGTTAATAAAAACCATCGATAAAACAAAATGGAAGGAAAGAGTGTAAGGCATTGACAATCAGTTGCATGTGATTGCTTGCGGAGCTTTGTATCTTAATACATTGTTGAAACTGGTTGCAGGGAGGCCTGAAGGATGATAAATTCGTTTAAATTCTTAGCATTACAGGCATGGTTGAAGGCAATCATTTTTCTGAATTGCAAGATTCCTGTTACTCAACCTGCCAGTTACATTGCATGTCAGGGTCATGCTCACCCGAATATGCGGAATGCTTAGGTTTTTGATTGAAGATAATTATTCCATATTCCGATACGGAATAGATCTGGTTTGATTGCTTTTCATGGTTATAATTCATAATATTGCATATTCGGACATGATATAATTATGCTGATGAAGCGACAAACAATGAGCCCCCACGACATTGTCGTTCTACTAAAAATAGTAGAGAAACCCGGGCCAGTGCTGCGTGGGTTGCCTGCATCGCATTCCGCATCTCCGCTATGAGAAAAGATTCAGATTGCAGAAAAGTATGTTTGGCCATATGCAAAAGGGACTGTTAGGGGCCATAGTATTTTGCCTTTGTATCCTTCTGTGCCGGAAGCTGCACTGAAAGATAAGCAACTATGCGAACTCCTGACGCTGACAGATGCCCTGCGTGTAGGAAGAGCCAGAGAAAAAGAACTGGCTATAATGGAGTTAAAGAAACGATTGGCCCATGGAGAATAGAATTTCAATATTGCAGTAGTGGCTGAAGTTGCCGGGGCTAAAGGTGATTTAAACCGCATACAAAATACTATATTGAACAACCGCAATCCATTAGATGGGGTTTATAATCCAGGCTTGTTTGGTTTATAAACTTGGCATATAGTGTTAATATTTAACGAAAATCCAATGTATAGGCACTTTTTCGACTATGTATTTTACAGGATTAATTTCACTTACTATAAAATAAGAGACATAATGGCGGGCGTTGAAACTGCTGATAGCGTGCAGCCATGGGCAGATATTCATCCTGATGATATTAAAAAAAGTTTTTATGAGGAAACACCGGGAATTGCTATTTTGAGTTCTTTTCAATTATCAAATGTTTTCACAATTCTAAGTTTGGCAGCATGGCTGGTTAATTATGACAATAAAGATTATATCAATGTCGCCGCAATGATATTGGGTGCGATATTTTTTGTATACAATATTTGCAGATACAAAGTGTTGGTTTCATATATTGATTTGCATGAGAAATGGCGAAATAAATCCAGTAATCAAAGATTATCAATCACCAAAACCTATGCTTTAATAACCATTATTACTTTTTTTCTTTCACTTTGGCTTGTTAATTAGGCCCTGCTGAAAAACTAACGACATATAAATGCATAGTTTTTCGAATAATTGATTACTAATCCTT
>RECE01000244.1 GCA_007694165.1 Bacteroidota bacterium | reverse complement strand
TAGGACGGTACTGTTTCTTCGGGAGGCTTGCGATTGGGTGCCATTGCAATTCTTTATGAGCAAATCGTCGTCATATTTTACCAAATCTATTGCACCCACTCCGGGGTGCCCGTTCTATCCAACGGCAATTCTTATTCTATCGCTATGTGCCCCCCTCCGGCGGCTTTTGATAAACTACACCTGCCGGAAGCTTCCAGTTCCTGCGGATGCTGGAAGTTCCTCTCTCACCAGGACTGTAAACTTGCGCAGCAATTTCCAGCCGCAGGTTTCTGTAATAAACTTCCCTACAGAATGCTCCATTTTATCGGAGACTAAATTTTCTTTTCTAATCACAACGGCCAGAAAACCGGAATCAGCAAAAAGACCATAAGCATCACCAGCAATGAGAAGGGGAGGCCAATTTTCAGGTAGTCTGAAAATTTGTAGCCCCCGGGTCCCATTACCAGCAGGTTGGCGGGGTGTGCCACGGGACTGAGAAAACTTCCTGAAGCGGCAATGGCAATGGCAATCATAAAACTATGGGGTGAGGCCCCAAAGTTTTCTGCTGTTTGAATTGCGATGGGGGCCATGATGACCACCAGTGCTGCCGGATGGATTGCCAGGGTAGTTACAAGCGTTATAAGGTACAATCCTGCCAGCAAACCCATAGGCCCGAACCCACCCAACAGGTTTTCCACAAGGCCGGCCAAAAGCATGGCCGCACCGGTTTGTTCGATGGCAACCCCCAGAGGCAGCATGCCGGCGATCAGGAATACCGAACGCCAGTCAATGGCACCGTAGGCCTCTTCCATCCTCAGGCAACCTGAAACAACCATCATGATAACGCCAATGATGGCGCTGATGGCCAGGGGCAGCAATCCTGTGACAACCATCAGCAATGTTGCCGCCAGTATCAAAACTGCTGTGAGTGCCTTGCCTGTGCGGAAGGCAGGTTGTAAACTTTCGGTAAGGAGGATAAAGTTTTCATCTTTGCTCAAAAGGGTTATTTTTTCCCTTCTTCCGTATAGCAGGAGTGCCTCGCCAAATCGCAAAGGGACGTCATGCAGGTTGGTTCTTATGGCTTTCCCTTCCCGCCATAAAGCCAGCACATTGAGTCCGTACTTCTTTCTGAAGTTGATATCACTTAGTGTTTTACCTGCCAGTGCAGAGCGGGGTGCCAGCACGGCTTCAGCCATGATCACCTCTTCTGTCTCCAGCGATTCGGCGCCGGGAATCTGTTCATCAAAAATTTCTATATCAAACAGTCCCTGCAAAAGGGGCAGATTGTCCATGTCTCCGTAGATAAGCAATGGCCTTAAGGATTCAGCTGATTGTTCGTCTTCTGCCACCAGCAGTCCCTTGTCGTTCAGCTCTCCCAATACTACCAGTCCAAATGTTTGCGTAAGAAAATGATAGTTGGCGGTTTTCTTCAGGCTTTGGTAAGCATTGGATGTGTGCAGGATGAATAGAGAATCTGTAAGTTTATAGGTGGTGGTTAGCCTGGCTTCTGTCACAGGGTTTGCTTCTTCAAAAACTCCTTCCTTCAGTAACGATTCTATTTGTTCCGCAACGGTAATAATCAGGAGTGTGTCAGTAGCAGAAATCATTTCTCTGCGCAGGTTCTTGTTGAGAACCATGCCGTTTCTCATCATTGAAAGAATGCGGATGTTCAGAGAGCCAATATGTTTTAGTTTTCCTGCACTTTTGCCCAAAAGCGAAGAATTGTTGCCCGGCCTGACTTCATAAAATCCCAGATTTTGAAACTCAATTTCTTCCAGCAGTTTTTGAGAAGGGATTTCTGCACTCCAGTTGCGCAAATCCATGATGGTGTCATATTTTCCTTGTACGAAAAGCTTGTCATTATCCCTGAGCAATGTATCGGGACCAGGGTTAAGGATGGTTCCGCCACCATCTCTTTTAACTGACAAAACATTGACGCCCAGTGCTGCTCTGAAGCGGCCTTCAGCAAGGGTTTTACCGGCAAGGGTTGACCCGGGTTTTATTTGTATCTGAAAAGTGCTGTCTTCCAAATGATACGATGCCGTAAGTTCATGGTGACGGTCTTCATCTTTATCACGTGATGGCTTTTTTCGGGGAAGCAGGAACCGGCCGGCCAGCGAGATGATAAGCACACCCGCAATCATAACAATACCGGCCACAGGGGTGAAATCAAACAAATTCAGGGGTTCGTAGCCTGCCTCTTCAAGCTGGAAGCTTACAAGTAAATTGGCCGGTGTACCTATGAGTGTTGTCAGTCCGCCTAAATGCGTGGCAAAGGCAAGAGGAATGAGAAGACGGGCCGGAGAACGTCCTGTGGATCGGGCAACATCCATCACCACCGGAAGCATCAGGGCGGCAACCCCAATATTGCTCATGACCGTGGAAAGCATGGCTGAGGTAAACATAATCACCATAATTACTCTCCATTCCTGTTTGCCTGCAAATTGCAATACTTTGGAACCTATAATTCTTGCCACACCGGTTTGATAAATAGATGCACTGAGAATAAACATGGCCCAGACCGTAACTACCGCCGGGTTGCTGAAACCCGCCAATGCTTCTGCCGGGCTGACCAACCCGGTTGCTGCCAGAAGACACAACACCGACAGTGCCACAATATCCATTCTCACCCAGCCCGTAAGAAACAAAACCAGGGCCAGTGCCAGAATGCTGAAAACAAGAAAAATTTCAATGGTCATTCAGTAACAATTTAATTGATAGCCTGCGGCCAATAGGAGCAGCATTTGAGATTTTTCTCCTGTCAGGTTGCCTGCACATGCATTGGTAAGTTGCTTTTGCATTGTTAAAATGGCCAGAATATGGGCAGCAAAATCAGCACAATAACCATCACTACCAGCGAGAGGGGCAATCCCAGTTTGATATAATCGGTAAATTTATACCCAGCAGGCCCCATAACCAGCAAATTGGCAGGGTGCGACACGGGGCTCAGAAAACTGCCGGCGGCAGCGATGGAAATGCCCATCATCAGGCTATAGGGTGAAAGACCAAAGTTCTCTGCTGCCTGCAATACGATGGGCGACATGATTACCACGAGCGCTGCGGGAGGTATGGCCAGGGTTGAAATCAGGGTAAGCAGATATAATCCGATAAAAATTCCCCAGGGGCCAAAATTCCCGAAAATATTCACTACTGTTTCTGCCATCAGCGCTGCTGCTCCTGAATCCTGCATAGCTGCCCCCAGGGGAAGCAGCCCGGCAATGAGAAACACCGATCGCCACTCAATAGCCCTGTATGCTTCTTCCATTTTTAAGCACCCGGTAAGTACCATCAATGCGATACCGATTACAGCACTTATAGCCAGGGGTATCAACCCCATCAAAACCGGAAGCAGTACAGCAGCCATTACCAGTGTAGCTGTCAGGGCTTTGTGGGTTCTGAAAGATTGCTGCATACTTTCGGTAAGCAGTATGAAATCAGGCTCCGAGCCTATGAGCTCAAGCTTCTCGCGTTTTCCATACAAAAGCAGCGCCTCTCCAAAACGCAGGGGCATGTTGTGAAGATTGGTACGATACGCTCTCCCTTCGCGCCAGAGTGCCAGCACGGTGAGTCCGTATTTTTTCCTGAAGTTGATTTCCCTGAGAGTTTTACCTGCAAGTAACGAACGTGGGGCAAGTACTACCTCTGCCATCAATACGTCTGGTGTTTCAAGACTTCCTGCTGTAGGTGCTTGTTCCTCAAGCAAATCTATACTGATTAAACCCTGCAGAAGAGGAAGATCTTTTATGTTTCCCTGCACCAGCAGATGGTCGCCGGTAGAAAATTTTTCTCCCGGTTTGGGACTTATAAGCTCTTCTCTGTCACGAATAATTCCCAATACGGTCAAACCGAATGCCTCACCCAGTTGTGTGTCGGGGGAAGCTTTTTCAAATAGCTCCGAATCTTCAGTGATTTCCATCACAAATAGTGTCTCATGCAGTTTGTATTTCTCCATAAGATCATGCTGGCTTATGGGTTTGGCTTCTGTAATCAACCCTTCTTTCACCAGGATTTCTGCATTTTGACTGTTGGCCTGGAAAAGTAACAGATCATTGGGTTTTATTTCCTGCTTTTTCAGGTCATCCACAAAAATCTCATCATCACGCACCAGTGCAAGGATGTTGATGTTAAACTCACGGGAATGCTTTGATAGCCTTGGGTTTTTTCCTGCCAACTGAGATTTTTCTGCCACCGGGGCTTCAAAGAAGGTCAGGTCTGAAAGGTTAAACCGCCGGGGATCAATCCCTTTTTGTTCGGGAAGCAAAATCTTCCATTGCCTGATGGCTTTGATGGCTTCATACCGTCCCTGCACAAATAATTTGTCGTTGGTCCTGATGAGCGTATCAGGTCCGGGATCAAGTATGGTGCCGCCTCCGTCTCTTTTCACCGAAAGTACATTGATGCCCAGTGCGGGTCTGAGGCGGCTTTCGGCAAGTGTTTTTCCTTCAAGGGAAGAGCCGGGTTTAATTCCCATCATAAAAGTGCGATCTTCCAGATGGTAAGATGAGCTCAACTCTTTTTCAATATCTTTTTTTTGTTTCCGGTCAGAGACATGGGATGGGAGTAAATGCCTGCCAATAAAGGCAACAAATGCAATGCCGCCCAGCATAACTCCCAGTCCCACAGGGGTAAAATCAAAAAGGCCAAAAGGCTCCAGACCTGCATCCTGAAGTGCGAAACTAACCAGCAGGTTGGGGGGTGTGCCAATAAGTGTGGTAAGCCCGCCCAACAATGATCCGTAGGCAAGGGGCATGAGCAGGCGCGAGGGAGGTCGTCCGGTAGAACGGGAAATATCCATTACTACAGGCAGCATGAGTGCTGCTACTCCGATATTGTTCATGATGGCCGACATGGTGCCGGTAGTTACCATGATTACCACAATCATACGCCATTCGCTCCCTCCGGCAAGCCGCAAAACCTGTCGGCCTATTATTTTTGCTACTCCAGTCTGGTATAGAGCAGCACTGAGTACAAACATCGCCCATACTGTTACAACGGCCGGGTTGCTGAATCCTGATAAGGCATCGGAAGCACTCACCAGCCCTGTCACGGCAAGGGTACCCAAAACCAGGATAGCCACAATGTCCATTCTTATCCACCCGGTAAAAAATAACACCAGGGCAGCAGCGAGTATCGAAAAAACCAGAAATATCTCAATATTCATTTCCGAATGGATTATGTTTGTGCTACAAAATTTTTTAAAAGGGCTTCACCGGGTCCCGAAAATCTTGCTGCCAACTCTTACCATATTACTGCCTTCCTGGATGGCAATCTCGTAATCGTCTGACATTCCCATAGACTTTATGCTAAACATTTCATCTTGGGGGAAGAAAACCGATTTTGCCTGCTCAAAATATTTTACCAGTTGCCGGAATTCTCTGCTCACCTGTTCTGTGTCGTCCGTGTAAGTTGCCATGCACATAAGTCCCCTGATTCTTACATTTTCCATCTTTTTGAATTCTTCCGATGCCAGCAGGCCGGAAAGCTCTTCATAATCCAGCCCGAACTTGGTCTCTTCTTCTGCAATATGCATCTGCAGGAGGCAGTCAATTACCCGATGATTCTTTTTTCCTTCTTTATTGATGGTTTTCAGCAACTTTGCACTGTCAACAGAATGTATCATAGATACAAACGGGGCAATGTATTTAACCTTGTTGGATTGCAGGTGGCCAACCATATGCCATTCAATGTCCCGGGGCAGTTCTTCATGTTTAGGCACCAGCTCCTGGGCTTTACTTTCTCCAAAAAGCCGGTGGCCACAATGGTAGACCTCCATTATCTCTTCATTGGATTTGGTCTTGCTAATGGCAATTAAACTTACACCGGCAGGAATGCTCTCTTTTATCTCCACAAAATTTTCTGAAATATTTCCCATAAGGTCTTTTTCTATTATTTAATCTCAGTCAATATTCTGTTTTTATTGCAAAAATAATCATTCTCTTAACTTGCGGATTATTTACCTGTTTTTAAATACAATTTGTCTGTAATTTAACATTCGTTTTTGCAATCTGTTTAAAGATTGATAGATATTTTCCATTCTTGCGAATCGCTCTTTTCAAAATTACTGGTCTGACTTTCTTGGGGAATGATTATACAACGACTTAGGGTATCTGGTTTTACATTATTTTGTAAATTTGTATGAGACCAAAATAACGCATTATGAGCCTTTTAATCAGAAAAGTTTCATTTGTTCTTACCCTGGTATCTGTCCTGTATTTGTTTTCTGACAAAACCACTGCGCAGGATGATTATTTTGTGCTTGCTGATTTCAAATCATTGCAGGAAAGTTATTTCAGATTGGGTGACAGCTTGCTAAAAGCCGAGATAGGCAGTTTTACTTTTATCGGCTCAATTTTGGGTGTGCAACCCCATGCAGGACTTCGTGAATTTGAAATTCAGTATCTTTCGCACGACAGTTTGTTGCTCTTTCTTGACGATTACCGGATTTATATAACGGCTTCACGGTTTCGTACATTTGAACACCAGCTGGGTTTTATACCTGGTGAAAATTACCTGCGCTATATTGACGGGAATATTTTCTGGGGTTATAGCGGGCGGGTGCCTCACCGCAAAATAGGAGCGGTTTTTATTGATACGGGAAACGAATACATTGAATTGCCCTACCATTCATATGCTGACCTGTTCGAACCCAACTTATGCAGGAAAAGGAGGTTTTTAATTTTCAACGAAAGAATACATTGTCATACACGTGCTTTTTTATCTGCTGATAACAATCGGCTTTATATTCATATGTCTAACAATCGGAAGCCTTTAAAATACGAAGTGACATGGATTATCAGAAACGGAAGATATGCAGGCAGGGTAGTGGATTACGCTCATTAATGTTTTCCTGGTCTTGCTAAAGGGAATCTTATTCTATTCAACGGGGTTGCTAAAATTAGTTGAAAACTTCAACTATTGGATAAATTATTGTTGGGTGAAAACCGCCCTTATGTTTATCTTTGCAGCATGCAGGAAATGATATTGATTTTGGATTTTGGCTCTCAGTACACTCAGTTGATAGCCAGAAGGGTAAGGGAGTTGAATGTTTATTGTGAAATTCATCCCTACCATCATATTCCCTCCACCATGGAGGGTGTAAAAGGTGTAATATTGTCGGGCAGCCCCTCCAGTGTGCGCGATGCAAACGCTCCGCGGATAAACCTTGATGCCTTTTATGGCAGGTTTCCTTTGCTTGGGGTATGTTATGGCGCCCAATATATAGCACTGAATAAGGGTGGCGATGTTCAGCCTTCTTCTAACCGCGAGTACGGCAGAGCCAACCTTGCTTTCATCGACAAGCAGGAATTGCTCATGGACAGTGTAGGTGATAACTCACAGGTATGGATGTCGCACGCAGATACCATTACGCGTATCCCCGAAACCTTTAAACTTATCGCCAGCTCGCACGATGTTGAAGTGGCTGCCTTTAAGGATACAAAAAGCCAGACCTACGGCCTGCAGTTTCATCCCGAAGTATACCATTCTACAGATGGGCTTGCATTGCTTAAAAACTTCGTGGCAGACATCTGTGGTTGCAGCCAAAGCTGGACTGCCGCATCTTTCGTAAGTTCATCCGTGAATGCCCTTAAGGAGAAACTGGGCAATGATAAAGTGGTGCTTGGGCTTTCGGGTGGGGTAGATTCTACCGTAGCAGGTGTTTTGCTTCATCAGGCCATTGGTACCCAATTGCACTGTATTTTTGTGGATAATGGACTTTTGCGCAAGAATGAATTTGAGGATGTGCTGGCATCCTATGAACACATGGGGTTGAATGTTAAAGGAGTAAGAGCTGCCGACAGGTTCCTGGATGCACTGAAAGGAGCAACAGACCCGGAAGAAAAACGGAAAATTATTGGCAGGGTATTCATTGAAGTTTTTGATGATGAAGCTCATAAAATACAAGGTGTCCAATGGCTGGGTCAGGGGACAATATATCCCGATGTAATCGAATCCGTATCTGTAAATGGCCCTTCTGCCACCATCAAATCGCACCACAACGTAGGAGGGTTACCTGATTTTATGAAAATGAAGGTAGTGGAGCCTCTCAACAGTTTGTTCAAGGATGAGGTAAGAAGAGTGGGCAAGAGCCTTGGAATCAATCCTGCTTTGATCAACCGGCATCCCTTTCCCGGGCCCGGTCTGGGAATTCGCATTTTAGGCGATATTACCGAAGAAAAAGTCCGGATATTGCAGGAAGTAGATCATATTTACATCAAAGCGTTGAAAGACTGGCATTTGTACGAACAGGTCTGGCAGGCTGCCGCAATCTTGCTTCCGGTGCAAAGTGTTGGGGTAATGGGTGACGAAAGAACCTATGAAAATGCGGTTGCCCTCAGGGCTGTGGGCTCAACAGATGGCATGACAGCAGACTGGTCGCATTTGCCCTATGATTTTCTTGCCAAAGTCAGCAACGATATCATCAACAAGGTGAAAGGTATTAACAGGGTGGTTTATGATATCAGTTCAAAGCCACCAGCCACAATAGAATGGGAATAAAAATTTCCCATGAACAATAATCACTGTGCCATTTTCGTATTGGTATATGTTTGAAAGAGTCTGTAAAACAGCACTGCTTTGACTATAATAATTTTTGGAAAAACCAAATCCTGATATTGTGTTTAGAAAAATAGCATTACTCATAACCGCTCTGTATCTTTTTGCAGCTGGAATGCAACTGCAGGCCCAGGAATCGCCACAGATTGTAAACCGCTCCACCACGATTCAGAAAGTAAATGGCAAAGAATATTTCTTTCATCCTGTATTGCAGGGTCAAACTTTGTTTTCTATTGCCCGTGCCTATGGGGTAACTGTAGAGGATATTCTGCGCGAAAACCCTGAACTACAGGGGGTGGATCTTCGGTATGATCAAATGATCCGTATCCCTGTTAAGCATCAGCCCACTTCCGCTGAACCGCAGACGGAAACCCTCAGAGAAGTTACTTTTATTGAGCATCAGGTAAAAAGGCGGGAAACAGTTTATGGTATTTCCAGAATGTATAATATCAGCGAGTCGGAGTTGCTTGAACATAATCCCGAGATACGAAGAGGATTGCGACCCAACATGATTGTAAAGATTCCCCAATACAGGCAAAAGGTTGTTAACTTCATTGAATATACTGTTCCGCCCCGCCAGACACTCTTCTCTATTTCCAGGGAATTTGGAGTGAGCATTGCTGAACTTGAAAAACTTAATCCTGAACTAAAAGATGGTTTAAAAGCAGGTCAAACCATAAGAATTCCCGTTGAAACTGTCGCGCAGCATCAACCTCCTTTTGTTTACGAGTCGGAAGAAGCAACACCTCAGCCAATGGTACCTGTTATTGCTGACCCCTATTGTGAAAATCCCTCGCTTAAAAACACTTACAATGTGGCGTTGCTTATTCCTCTTTATCTTGAAAATATCGGGGAGGATGCTGATATTAGCCAGCAGGCAAGAGAGCGATCCTTCACCTTTATGGAATACTACCAGGGAATTGTGCTTGCCCTGGATTCCATGAGAGCAAGAGGGGCTGACATAAAACTTACAGTAATGGATGTGTGCGACTCGGAAATTAAGGCACGCCAGGCTACATGGAACACCAATCTGGGGGAGATGGACCTGATTATTGGACCCTTTTTCCCCTCTGTTTTCCCGGTTATAGCCAATTTTGCACGGCAAAGAAACATCCCAATTGTAGCACCTTTATACTCTGCCGGCGACAGAGTTGTATGGAATGATATGCTGAAAGAATACCCCAATATGTTTCAGGCACAGCCCGGCATACAGACACAGGTTAATGACATGGCCAACTATATCGTTGAACATTACAGCCAGGATAATATCATTCTTGTGCATAATAACCAACCTGGAATTTCAGCCCTTATATCGGGATACAAAAAATCACTTAATGATGGTCTTAACAGGTTGCAGTTTTATCATGACAGTATTAATATGGCCAACCTTGATGGGTATTTCTTTAATGGAGTATACGTAGGAGAAAGAATTACCAATGTATATGTGCTTAACGACTCTTTACTCAAGGCTCAGCGAGCAGGAAATCTCATAACTGCACCAGAGGTAAACAAGTATAAAGGCAGAGATAATGTAACTGAAATTATCTTTTCCAGGGATGGGATAGTTCAACTCAAATCGGCGATGGATCCCAACAAGCGCAATGTCATTGTGAGCCTTATGGGGGGGGAGGCTGTCATCTCCAACTATACCCGTCAGCTGAATCAGCTGAGAGATACTTTTGACATGGTTGTTTTTGGAGTGCCCCAGTGGAGCGAATACAGATCTGTTGATTACAGCTATTTACGCAATCTCAACGTACATATTTTCACCTCTGACTTTGTGGATTACAACAACCCCGATAAACTGCACTTTATCCGGCGCTATCGTACTAATAACCATGTTGAACCCGGTCCTATGGGTTTCTGGGCTGCAGAAACCGGGATGTTCTTTTTTACTGCACTCATGCAGTATGGAAGCCAGTTTCACAGATGCATGGATGTTATGCACCAAACCAAGTCATACGATACTCCTTTCTGGTTTAAAAGAAAATCAGACAGCAGTGGCTGGGAAAACAATTTCGTGTATATCTACACCTTCAGAGACTATCAGCTTATTGATGTAAGAAACCCCCAAAATAGAATTACTACCCGGCGCGAGCAGTAAAACGGTAGTTTTCAATTCTTAAAAGAACAGAAAACTCCTCACAATAAGTCCGGTAACCGGAGCCTTGTGAGGAGTTTTTAGTTTCAGAGATAAACCCTCAATCAGTGCTATCGCAGGTCGATAACGTCGACATTCTCAGGGTAATCCGAACGATTAAATACAAACATTGAGTTGGGAATGTCTTTTGCAGGCTTCAACGAATCTATGTTGTAAGTATAGGTCCCGCCATGACGGTCGTAAGCTATGGTATAAACAATGGAGTGGTCTCTTGCATCCAGCGCCAGGCGGTATTTGAAAAAAGATTGCGGGGCAAGGGGTACAAGGTCAATAATATCAACCAGTTTCCCTTTGTGACTCTCCTGGCGAATAAATTTTCCCCGGTATTCGTTCTCAAAGTCCTCTATCAATGCCGTAGGTGTGAGACCTCCTTCGGTATTTTCTATGCTGTTGATGTGAATTTCATAAAGGTCATCTATGTAGTTCCAGACAGTCTTACCATCTGAAATAAAAACATTATCGCCCAGTACCATTCTGTACTTGTCTCCTTTGGAGTAGATTTTTCCCGACATACGTTCCGTGATGTCCATTTGCGTGTTTTCCATAATATATGAAAATTCAATTTCCATAGAGCTGTAGCCTTTTACCAGGGCACTGGCCTTTTTCAGGAGCTCGTTGGCTTTTTGTTCATGGGCGGTCTCGGGGGGTGTTTGTGCTGCGACCATATGCAGGTTTACCAAAAGCATGGCAGCTATTAATGTTATCTTTCTCATTTTACAAGTTTTTGTCTGTTTATCAATATTAAAATCTTAAGTTTGGTTATCAACTGTAGTTACCTTTCAAAATCTGTTCCAAACTCACTTCGTCCTTTATTCTTACTTCCCGGGCTTTGCTCCCTTCGAAGGGTCCCACGATACCGGCAGCTTCGAGTTGATCAATAATTCTTCCTGCTCTGTTGTATCCCAGCTTAAGTTTTCGCTGCAGCAGCGAAGTGGATCCTTGTTGTGTAGCCACTATTACCCTGGCTGCTTCTTCAAACAATTCATCTCTGTCTGCGGGATCAAAATCATCTGTTTCACCTCCCTCATCATCAGCCACCTCAGGAAGCATAAATGTGTCGGTAAATGCTTTTTGCGAGCCAATATAGTCAGTGATCCGTTCAATCTCAGGGGTGTCGATAAAAGCACACTGGAGTCTCAGCAAATCGCTGCCCGTAGACAGCAACATATCACCACGACCAATGAGCTGGTCTGCACCTCCCGTATCCAGAATGGTTCTTGAATCAATTTTTGATGTCACCCTGAAGGCTATCCTTGCAGGGAAGTTGGCTTTGATCATGCCCGTAATGATGTTCACAGAAGGGCGCTGGGTGGCAATAATCAAATGGATTCCGATGGCACGGGCCAATTGCGCCAGACGTGCAATGGGCAGTTCTATTTCCTTGCCTGCCGTCATGATAAGGTCGGCAAATTCATCAATGAACAGAATGATATAGGGAAGGAAGTGGTGCCCGTTATTGGGGTTGAGTTTGCGCTTGATGAACTTGGCATTGTACTCCTTAATGTTTCTTACTTTGGCATCCTTAAGCATGTCATAGCGATTGTCCATCTCAATGCAGAGCGAATTCAGGGTGCGCACTACCTTGCGCGTATCTGTAATAATGGCTTCTGCCGAATCGGGCAATTTGGCCAGGTAATGTCGTTCAATTTTAGAGAACAGGGTCAGTTCTACCTTCTTGGGATCCACCAGCACAAATTTTACATAAGCAGGGTGCTTTTTGAAGAGGATGCTTGCAAGAATGGCATTCAGTCCTACCGATTTTCCCTGACCGGTGGCACCTGCCATCAGCAGGTGGGGCATTTTGGTAAGGTCAGCTATGAATGTCTCGTTGGCTATGGTTTTTCCCAGCCCGATGGGCAGGTCAAAACCTGAATTCTGGAATTTCTCGCTCCCGAGAATGCTTTTCATGGAAACAATTTCCGGCTTGCTGTTGGGCACCTCAATACCAATGGTGCCCCGACCGGGAATGGGTGCGATGATACGTATGCCTAAAGCCGAAAGACTTAGTGCGATATCATCTTCCAGGTTGCGGATTTTAGAAATGCGAACCCCTGCAGCAGGAATTATTTCGTACAGGGTAACCGTGGGGCCAATGGTTGCCTTAATTTTATCTATCTCAATGGAGTAATTTCTCAGGGTATCAACAATTCTGACCTTGTTGGCTTCCAGTTCCTCCTTATTTACATTGATGGTGCTGTTGCCATGATCATCCATCAAATCTATCGGCGGTATTTTATAGTGAGGCAGCTCCAGGGTAGGATCATAATCTCCCAAATCCTGTGACAGGCTATCTGTGGCATTTGCAAATGGATCGTTAATGGGTTGATAGTTGCTGTTGCTGATTTTGGTATCGTCTGCTATTTCAATCTCCAGTTCAGGACCTTTGGGTTCATCATTCTTGTCAGCGCCGGATTCGTTATTTGTAGTGGGTTTTACCATCTCCTCTTCTTCACCCACATTGAACTCAAAAAATTCCTCTTTTTTCTCCTCAATTCCCTTTTCGGCCTGCCCCTTGTTCCTGATTTTTTCTATAATGGCCATTTCAGAGTCCAGATCTTCAAAGGATGTTTGTGTGGTCAATTCTGTATCATCTGTGTTGAATCCCTCTTCCGGTGATTCCGGGCTTCCCTCTTCGCTGGCATCTGTTTCATCAGTAGTTTTTCTCAACCTGGCCATCAATTGCCTGAAATGGGTTGTGTTGAGGTTGAATACTACAATCAGGAAACTGGCCAATGCAAACAGGAGAATAAATCCGGTGCCGATTTTTCCGAAAATGCCATTGAGTTTCACATTGCTTTCATAGCCAAAAGTGCCTCCCAGGATGGTCCATGCCTCCGAAGTGAAAACAAAACCCAGTGCTACCGAAAACCATATCATCGCAAAGAAACTGTATCTTATGGTTTTCCAAACCGGCAAAACCGATTTTTTTGTCATGAGCCTGTAGCCCCCAACAAATGCTACCAGGGAGAATAGAAATGAAGAAATTCCAAACCACTTTTTGATGAAGATGTGTGATGTGACAGCACCCAGTCTGCCCATCATGTTTTGGGCGATTACGGAGCTGTCCAGTAACAGTCCAAAACTAAAGGCCTTATCTTCCAGGTATGAGTCGTCGTCCTGCCAGTGAAACAGGTAAGAGGTAAAGGCCAGGAACAGGTAAAATGAAATGATAATTAGCAACAGTCCAAATATTTTCCTGTAACGCTGATCTTTGAAAGAGGTGAAAAACTTTTTAAAACTGAACTCATTACCCTTCAGATCGTCTTTTTTACCTGTTGCGGCGGCAGGCTTATCTTTGAATGTATTTTTTGGTGGGTTGGGTTTATTTTTTCGCATCTGTGGGGTTTAATAATTTCCAAACGCAAAATTAAGAAATCTATTGCAATTATTGATACTTCGCGAGTTTTGTTATCTTCCTAATGTGCAATATCTTCCGTTTTTTTCGCAGCACAAATCTATTAGTTTCCTTATCTTTGCAAAGTTTTTAAAAAAGCAGATTATGGGTAGGATAATGGCCATTGATTACGGGCAAAAACGTGTTGGGATAGCAGTTACCGATCCCGACAGGATCATTGCCAATGGCCTTACCACGGTTCATGTCAAGGATTTAATGGCTTTTCTTAAAGAATACTTTTCCCGCCAAAACGTTGATTGTATTGTAGTGGGAGAGCCTCGTGACATGAAAAACCAGGCTTCGGATGCATCCCGTTTCATAGAACCCTTTGTCAAAAACCTGAGAAAACAATTTCCCTCCATTTTGGTTGAAAGAATGGATGAGCGCTTCACATCGCAAATGGCATTTCAAACCATGATCGATGCGGGACTTGGAAGAAAAAGCCGGCAAAACAAAGAACTGGTGGATACCATTAGTGCCACTCTGATCCTGCAATCCTATATGGAGCAGCAAAAACACCTCTCAGACAGAAAATAATTTACAGTTTGATTTAATATTTTAAAAATGATATTACCCATTGTTGGATACGGAAATCCGGTATTAAAGAAAAAAGCAGGCGAGATTGATGCTTCCTATCCGGGGCTTGAGAAACTATTGGAAGATATGTGGGAAACCATGTATACTGCAAGTGGTGTAGGTCTGGCAGCTCCTCAGGTAGGAAAACCCATCCGATTATTCATTGTGGATGCAAGCCCCTTTGAAGACGAAGAAGAAGAGTTGAAGGATTTTAAAAAAGTTTTCATCAATGCACAAATGCTGGAAGAAACCGGTGAAGAGTGGTTTTTTAATGAAGGCTGCCTGAGTTTTCCTGAGTTGCGCGAAGATGTTTTAAGAAAACCCAAAATCCGGATTAAATACCAGGATGAAAAATTCAATACCTTTGAAGAGGAGTATGATGGTGTTGCTGCAAGAATTATTCAGCATGAATATGATCATATTGAGGGAATTGTTTTTGTAGATCGCATTACTCCCCTGAAAAGAAGATTGATTAAGAGTAAATTAACCAATATTATCAAGGGAGTGACCCAACCTGCTTACAAGATGAAGTTTGCACAGAAAAAATGAGCAAACCGGATACAACTCCTTTCATCACTGTGCGGTAAATTCTCTTTTAATCCATTTGATAAACCACCAGGGTTGCTAAAGTCAGGCTACAGACGCTATGAGCAATTCAAAGAAATCCAATATGCAGTATTATTTCCATACTTTATCCAATGGCATAAGGTTGGTGCACAAACATGCGGACAGTATAGTGGCTCATTGCGGGCTTACTATCAATGCAGGTTCAAGGGATGAACTGGAAAAAGAGCAAGGCCTTGCTCACTTTATTGAGCATCTTATTTTCAAAGGGACCACCAAACGCAAAGCTTACCAGATCCTTAGCCACATGGAAAATGTGGGAGGCGAAATCAATGCTTACACCGGCAAAGAAGATACATGCGTATATGCCACCTTCATGAATAACCATTATGCCCGCTGTCTTGACCTGATCTCTGATATCGTTTTCGATTCTGTTTTTGCTGAGAAGGAAATTCTCAAAGAGAAGGATGTTGTGATAGATGAAATAAACAGTTACAAAGACAATCCCGGGGAACAGATTTTTGATGATTTTGATGGTGTAGTATTTAAGAACCATTCCCTGGGGGCCAATATCCTGGGCACCCCTGCCCATTTGCGAAAATTCAAAAGAGAGCATGTGTTCAACTTTCTGAAAAAGAACTATGTTACCAGTGAAATGGTTATCTCTTCTGTGGGCAATATCGATTTTAAAAAGCTGGTCCGCCTGGTTGAACGATACTTTGGCCATATACCGGAAGGCTGCAGGAAGCAGCCACGGGTGCATTTTGATGATTACACTCCTGTAAATGAGATAGTAAAAAGACGCAACCATCAGGTGCATTGCATTATCGGGAATGTGGGGTACAATGCCATTGAAAATAAAAAAACGGCTTTGGTTCTGCTCAATAACATCCTGGGAGGACCCGGCCTCAATTCAAGGCTAAACATGGGGATCAGGGAGAAATATGGTTTCTGCTATAATATAGAAAGTCATTATCAGCCCTATTCCGATACCGGATTATTCAGTATTTATATGGGCACCGACAACGACTATATTGATAAAACCATTGCCCTTGTGCTAAAAGAACTTACGCTGCTGCGTGAAAAAAGACTGGGAAGCCTGCAGCTGAAAAGAGCCAAACAACAACTGCAGGGTCAGGTGGCCATTTCTTTCGAGTCCAATCTCAATGAAATGCTTTCTATCGGGAAAAGTCTGTTGCTTTATGACCGCATTGATAATATCATCGAGATCAATGAAAAAATACAGATGGTAACCTCCTCAGAGCTGCTGGATGTTGCCAACGAAGTTTTTGCACCCGAAATGCTCAGCATGCTCATGTACAGACCCCGGTAACTACTTTGCAGGTAAATCCCGGCAATTTGCCCGGCGATTAGGATTATTATTCAATCAAGAATCTAAGCTTTAATTATGTTTACTGACCCGCAAGCCGAAAAATATTCCATAGCTCATACTACAGAAGAGAGCACCGTTTTAAAAAAGCTCAACCGTGAAACCCATGCAAAAATCCTTAAGGCGCGAATGCTTTCAGGCCATATGCAGGGCAAGCTCCTTGAGATGATTAGCTGTATGTTGCAACCTTCAGTGGTGCTTGAAATCGGAACCTATACAGGATATTCCGCCATTTGTCTGTCGAAAGGATTGGCTAAAGGAGGTACAATCCACACCATCGACCACAATGAAGAACTGGAGGATTTCAGTCGCTCATTTTTCAGGGATGCCGGAATTGAAGACTCCATTGAGTACCATATCGGAGAAGCCCTGGAAGTGCTCCCTTCCATCAACGGTCCTTTCGATCTGGTTTTTCTTGATGCTGACAAGGAAAATTATATCGCTTATTATGATGAAGTAATAGACAAGGTGAGAAGGGGAGGGGTAATACTGGCCGATAATGTATTGTGGAGTGGGAAAGTTTTTTCTGAAGAGGCGGCAGGTAATGATCCGGAGGCTCATGCGCTGATACAATTCAATGGATATGTGCACAACGACCCCAGGGTTGAAAACCTGATGCTTCCCTTTCGGGATGGATTGTCGATAATTCGGAAAATAGTTGATTAAGACCTGGAATGCGCATTTGCCATCATTGTCTGACAATCAGGTAGCAGTTTATAGTTCTCTGATTTTTTCGGCCACTTCTTCCATAAGCCATAAGGGAGTAGATGTAGCACCACAGATTCCGGTTTTTTCTGCATCTGTAAACCACTCCTTCTTTAACTCGTCCCAACCCGACACGAACCAGGTCCGTGGATTGTGTTCCTTGCAAATACTATAAAGATATTTGCCATTGGAGCTTTCCCTGCCACTGACAAAAATCACCACATCATGCTGGCGGGCAAAATCTGCCAGATGAGGCCCTCTGTTGGAAACCTGGCCGCAAATTGTATTGTAGGAAGTAAAGCCTTCGGTTTCTTTTTCCGTGCAGTTGCATTTGCTGAGCCTGTCTTTGATCATTTTTGTCAGCTGCTGGTACTCCTCTTTGTTTTGTGTGGTTTGACTGTAGAGGGTTATGGGTTTTGTGAAGTCAATTGTATCCAAACCTGAAAAATCATTGCCAATAACAATGGCTTTTCCTTCTGCTTGTCCTACCAGGCCCTCAACTTCAGCATGACCGGCTTTACCGAATATTATCAGCTGCCCGTCTTTTTCCTCCATTTCAGTGTAGCTTTTCTTAATCCTGTTTTGCAGTTTTAAAACAACCGGACACGAGGCATCTATTATTTCAATATGGTTTTTTCTGGCAATTTCATAGGTTTGTGGGGGCTCTCCGTGGGCCCTGATGAGTACCCTTGCGTTGCGAAGGGTTTTCAGGTCTTCATGATTTATGATAATTAAGCCCATTTGGCGCAGCCTGTCAACCTCCTTTGCATTATGTACAATTTCTCCCAGGCAAAACAGTGAGCCATGCATTTTTAGCTGCTCCTCAGCCACAGTGATTGCATTCAAGACCCCAAAACAAAAGCCTGAATTTTTGTCAATGTTGATTTCCATTGTGCAAAAATAGTGTATTATATGGAAGGTCTTTCAACAGGTCTGAAAAAGAGACTTTCCAGATTGGTGGAAACAGAGAAGTGGTTGGGGGCACCGGCCAGATGGTAATTGGAGCGTCCGTAATGGAACATGAAGTGCGAAATTTTGATTCCTACACCCCACGACAATCCTACGGTTGACATGCGGGTGTCAACTTTCATTTCCTGGCGTCGGCGATAATTGTAACCTATACCGGCAATGAAATTTTCGGTGGGCATAAACTCAATGCCAAATACGGCATGCCTGAGCAATTTATCGCTTACTTCACTGAACCTCTCCTGGGCAGTGGAACGTTCATTTTCAGTGGCTCCTATGATGGTTTGACCTGAAGGAACCAGTTCGTCGTAGGTAAGATCGTAATTGTGAAGATTGTGCGCTACAAATGAAAACCTCAGGGGTGCATTGATCAGCTTTTTGCTTAAACCCAACACAATATCGAAGGGCAGTGATTCATTGACATTGTCATGATAATGTGTTATTTGTCTTCCGATGTTTCTGAAAACCAACCCCGCTGCAATCATCCTTTCGGGGTCAAGGTAGGAGAACGATACATCTGCTGCCAGTCCAAAGGAGGAATACTCTTCAAAGGTGGAGAAAATAGACTTCAGGTTGCTTCCGATGCTGAATCTTTCTGATAGCTCTCTGCCCCATCCCAGGCCAATGGCATATTCACCGGCATTAAACTCTCCCAGCTTGTTTCCAAACTCATCTGCTTCAATGAAGCTGCCATAATTGATGTATTGTACAGAAAAGGTGAAGTTTCCTGCTTTCTCAAAACCATAGCTCATGGCAGCGGTGCCATAGCTGATATCGCCAAAATAGTCCACGAAATTGAGTGATAACTGGTTGGGAAGATCGCTGGTAAGAAGTGAAGGGTAGTAAAGTGCCATCCCCAGATCCTGGTCTAAACCGGGCACCGCATAGCCGCCTAAAGCGGTAATCCGGGCTGTGGAAGGTAAATTTATAAATTCATACACCCGCCCGCTTTGTGTTTGGGCATGGGTTTCGGCTGTTAAAAACCAGCTCCATAAAACAAGTGAGGTTATAACCAACCTTAAATGGTATATATTCTTATTCACTAAGTATCGCTTTGATGGTATAACATTTATCAACCCCCATAGAACGCCAAAGTTCAATAATTATTGCCGGTTGTGCTTCACTCGCCCGACTGCCGGCACCCATTACCATTGATTTGATCAGGGTGTTTACTCCAGCTTGTTATAAGCACGGGGCAAATGCCTGGTTCTGAATGTTAATACCGGAAGCGGGCTCTGGTTGATGGTTTGTTGTGCATAATTACCAAGAAAAACATTGTTGGAAGAATTCTCCTGTTCAGTCATTATGGATATAAGATCGGCATTTCTTTTCTGGGCATATTCAATGGTTGCTTTGGAGAGGTTGTCACTATTTTTATTCTCATTGATATATCTCAGACCACTGGCTACGATTAATTCCATGGCTTCCCTGGTGTTTCTTTCTACACTTTCTTCAATGTTTTTAAGTTTGGAGCTGTACAAAGACAGAACGTTGATTTGTGCTTTAAAAAAACCGGCAAGTCTTATGGTAAAATCAACTTTCTGAATGGTTTCCATCGTACTGTCGATTGGAAGAACTATTTTTTCAATCAATGGTTTTTTAAGTTTGTAATTCTTCTTTACACTTAATACCGGTTTTTCTGAATGGGTAATAATTTTCATCGCGTTATTGCCTACCCATAGCTCTTCAAAGCCTGACATCCCATGGGCTCCGCTCACTATCATCTCAGCATCGGTATATTTGGCCTGGTTGGTGATTTCTTCATAAATCTTTCCGTGTAAAACTTTGTGGGTAATGCTGCCTTTTAACTCCCCACTGTGTTCTTCAATGAGTTTCTTGAAGTTTTCTTCAATGCTTATCTCCATTCCCTTATCATTCTTGATAAGTTTGCTGGATTTGTCTCGCTTTTTGCTTACATACACAAGTTTCATGCTACAGCCACAAGCTTTTGATATGTTTAAAGCATACTGAAAGGCCTGGATGGATGATTGGGAAAAATCTATACCTACAACTATCTCTTTCATGACACATGGATTTTTAGGTGGGAAACAATGCACTAAAGTACAAAAAATATGTATGGAAGAAAAAGAAAAACTTTGCTTTTTTTAACAAAAGAGCTGTTGGTGTTGCCAACTGCCGGTAAATTGCTTATATCAGGTTGTATCCCAGGGATTTGATGAAGGATTTTTCTGCTTCGTTGCAGTTTGCCCCCTGCACCTGCCATGCTCCGGGTTCACGTCTTACGGGGTAGTTCTCTCTTTGCTTTTCAAAAGCTGAAGGGTTGAGACGCAGATTCCGGGAATCGGAAAGAATATCGTAAGATTCAAGCGCCAAAAATCTGAACATCTCTTCCTGATCATTATTTTTACATGGCTTAGTGATGACAGGGTTTTCGGGTATAGGTAGAATCGGGGGATACCACTGGTCAGGTCCAAGATTGAAATGTTTGCTGATTGTTCTTACACAAACAGCTGTTCCATTGGCTTTTCCATCTGCGGAGTAACCTGCGATATGGGGAGTGGAAAGTGCGGATGCATTCATAAGTTCCCTGTTGATATGGGGCTCGTTTTCCCATACATCGAGCACTGCTCCGGCAAGGTGATTGTCTTTTAATGCCGATATGAGGGCTTTGGTGCTTGCAATTTCGCCCCTGGATGAATTGATAAGCCATGCCCCTTTGGTGATTTTCTGCAAAAAGTCTTCATTCACCAGGTGAAAGGTGTTGTTTTGTACTGTTCTTTCCAGGGGTATGTGCAGGGTAATAATGTCAGCCTGTTCCAGCAGGTCGTCCAGTTTTGTAAATCCTGCTTCACCTTCTCTTGCCGCCCTTGGCGGGTCATTGATCAGGGTTTTAATTCCCAGTGTGGCGGCAAGGGTTGCTAATCGTGAGCCAATATTTCCTGCCCCAATAATCCCCAGCGTCTTTTGGGAAAGTTGAACAGAATGATGTTTTGAAATATAGGCCAGAGCTGATGATACATATTGCACCACCGAGTTTGCATTGCAACCGGGGGCATTGGTCCATCGGATGTTGTTTTGTTCACACCAATGTGTGTCAATATGGTCATAACCAATGGTGGCTGAGGTAATGAGCCTGACGGATGAGTTCTTAAGCAACGATTCGTTGCATTGGGTGCGGGTACGCACAATGAGGGCGTCAGCATCTTTAACGTGTTCGGGCTGTATCTGGTTTCCAGGCAGATAAATGATTTTTGCTTTTCCTTCAAGGGCACCACGCAGGAAGGGGATTTTATCGTCAGCGACTATTTTCAGCATGTTCGGGTCGGGTTTTATTCTCGTTGCATACTTTCCAAATCTTCCATCTCAGGGATTTCCAGCAAGGTTCTTCTATTTCTCTGAAACAGTTCGGTAAGGCTGTCGAACTCTTTTCTGTAAAATACACCTACTCCCTGGGTATAGGGTGCGTTGGTATTGAGTACATCAAAGGTGTTGGATCTGTTGAAAGCTTTGATCCTGAATTTACCTTCGGGCGTTATTTTAACCTCAACATTCACATCACCAATAATATTACTTGCCCTGTGGGTTTGAGCAGGGTGATCGCCTGCCACTCCCACATTGCCGTCTATTACTACCCTGTCGTCAAAGAGTTGCGTGGAAAGGGCTACTTCAATTTCCTGGCTGCTGATTTCGTCGCCTGGCCGGTAATTGATGCCAATGTCAAAGTCTGAACTTATCTGCGAGAGCCAGTTGCTGAGCTGGTTGGAAAGCAATTCTGATGAGGTGGAGCCCATGCCATAACTCAATGCGTTGTTAAATCCTCCCTCGGGGGGTACAAACCTGTTGAGGATAAGCAGCGAGAACACCTGCCTGTTCATCTCCTGCTCGGTGGTAATGATTCTGTCAGTCATTTCCCGTGTTGATTCATCACTCCCCGGAAACTGAATGTCAAAACTCAGGCTGGGATTGAAAAGCTTGTCCTGCAGGTGCAAGACGGTTTCTACAGGAACTCTCCTCTTGTAAATGTCAGAAGTGTCAGCCTGGTTTACCGCCAGATCATGCAAAGATGTTCGGAGTCGGTAGAGGGCACGTACGTCAATGTCGGCATCGTAGGGATCTCCGGTCCAGCGGATTGTGCCTCCCTGTTCTATGCGGAATCTTTTATTGATAAGGTTTTGAAGGGTAAACAGGTAGTCTCCTTCCTGGATGGTATAGTCGCCATACATATTGAAGAAGCCCTGGTTGTCAATCTCAACTTTCAGGTCTCCGAATCCCCTGCCGCGCAGGATATCTCCGATTTGTGAGTCAAAGATGATTTGAATCTCCGCTTCAGGGGTTACAGAAATATCCAGGTTAAGCGCAAACCCGGGATTGGAAGGTGCCGTAAATTGTTGGTTTTCCTGTTTGTCGGCATCAGGTGCAACAAAAGAAATAAAATTTGATTCGGCTAACTCTCCATAAAAATCCAGGGGCAGGAAGAACTGAGTTCCCCTGTTGACAGTGGCAGATATGTCGATGGTAATGTCGTCCACCGGTCCATGCACGCGGGCTATACCGGAGGCAAATGCCCGTCCGTAAAACAGCTCATTATGGTGCGGCTGGGTGTTGAGAACTACGAGCCTCTCAGGCATAAGGGTAATGTCAAGGCTGAAATTATGAAAATTGTTGTGCCTGATGATACCGGAAGCAAGGGCTGAATTGCCAATGGTGTCGTTGATTATCAGGTTATCAAACCGGAAATAATCTTTTCCTACTTCTAATCCGTGGGCAAAAGAATAGGTTGTATTGAGGTAGTCTACCCTGAAGCCCGTTCTCACCAACCTGGCGTTTCCGGTAAGTTCGGGTGCAGAAGTAGGACCTTCGAGCCTGAGCCTGCCCGAGGCAAGACCCCTGAAGTTGGATGCAAAAGCCTCCATATATCTGCTCAGGATCGACATTTTCAGGTTTTCAATTACAATGTCAAGATCAAAATTGTCTTCCTCTCTTTCGGGGTAGAAATAGCCATTTGCCACTATGGGTTTGTTGTATCCCACATTGCCATGGTAAATAACCTCAGCATTTATCCTGAAAGCTTTTTCCAGTGCATCCCACCGGCTTTTAAGGGATAAGTCTCCCAGGTGATCATTGTTAAAGGCAAATTCCCTCACAAGGAGCTCTACGAAAATATTGGGCGCTTGCTGAAGGTTGGATAATTTCAGTTCCCCGCTGGCATAGCCTGAAAAATCAATTTTCCTGTCACCCAGCAAAAACCTGAGGCTTTCCAGATTGAAATGGTTGAGTCCGATATTGAGCACATCTTCAGGATTGTCGCTCAGCACTCCGTTAACAAGCAAATGCTCCTCATTTTTGTAAAGGAAAAAGTTGTCGATGGAGATGTATGAGGAATCTATCAATATTTTATTGTCTGGTCTGATAGTCCATAGTGAGTCATTTACAAAAGCATAGGAAGTAAGAATACTCAACTCAGTGGTTTGGGGTGAAAGAAACAATCCTCTTGCTTTAAGGCTACCCAGGTTTTTCTTTTCCGTACCTTTGTTTTCCCACTGGGTTAGCAGAATAATGGTGTCATTAGAGATATTGGCTGAAGTAAAGAATTGTTCCATCCAATGGCTGTCAGTGAGAAATAGTTTCTCTCCCCGTGTAACAAAATCAATGGTATGAATATCAGAATTGATGCTGATTTCGGGCTGTTGAAGTCTTGTATTGCCAAACACCATGAAATCACTGCTTCCGGTCATAAAGAGTTCCTGGGTACCGGTGTTGATTGTTCCGTTAAAATAGGAATGGGGGGCAATCTGAACCTGCGGTAAAAAAACATCCAGCAATTCAGTCATGTTTTTTACGTGGATATTGAAATCTGCTACCTGGTCAGAACCATTTTGCAATGGGTAAGGGGCTTCTTTAAACCAGGA
>RECE01000077.1 GCA_007694165.1 Bacteroidota bacterium | reverse complement strand
TATCATGAAAAAACTAACTTTTCTTTTTGCAGGCCTCTTTCTGATGGCCAATGTAGCCTCCTCCCAGGGCATTGACGACAGGGCTGTTATTCCTGTGGCTGTAACCCTGAACTCGATTTTGCGTCTGAACGTGGTATCAGGTGGAAACATAGAGTTTAACTTTAATACACTTGCAGATTACACCAACGGAATTGATAATTCTGAAGCATATGATACTCAGTTTAACGTAGCATCATCCGTGGATTGGGAAGTAGTGATGTATTCTGAAGAAGAAGATCTCGTAGGAACGGATATGGCTGACGGTTCAAGTGTTATGCCCCTTGATAATATTGGTTACAGAATATCCCATACAGGTTCAGGTGTAACAGCAGACCTATATGTAATTCCCAGCCTGTCTTCTACAGCAGCATTATCCAATAATGAAGTAGCAATTATTGAAAACGGTGGCACCAATGCAGGGGATGTTGGGCAAAATGCTTTTACTATACACTGGAGATGCGGTACTGCAGGAGATGGAGACATGAATCCGCAGAGCATACTTGAACAGAACCTTTCAGCTGACAGATATGCTACCAATGTATTTCTTACGCTTAAACCAGCTCCCTAAAAAACAATATCAAGACAATTTTGAGATACAGGCCGGCAACAAGACATTACTTCTTGCCCGGCTTGTATTGATGTTCTTACCAATCAAACCCTCTGAATGTTTAATCTCCGGAAGATTGCTGTTTTTGGTCTGCTGTTAATCCTGTTTCAACAAGTTTTATCTCAGGAGGTTGTTACTTCCTCCAGAATACGGGTTGAGAGCGGAGGCAGTGTACCCTTTAACATCAATTCCTATAAGAAGTATGAGGAGGGAATGAGTTTTGAGTACTGGACACGGCTATCACTTTCGTTTAGCGACTCCATTGTAACAGGCACCGAAACAAATGTATCTACTGCTACCTGGAAGCTGGAATTTAAAGCCAATACAATTAGTATGTCAGGGGATTACGGCGGAGAATTGGATTTGGACCTTATCTCCATTAAATTGTTTGACGCAGGAGGGAACAATGAACTGGGGGAATTTATCGAAGAAGGAGGAGATGAAGGATATGTATCCCTGAGCGATGCATTTCAAACACTTATTAAAAACGCACCTCAGGGAAATTTCAATGACAACAAAATTCTTATCACTTACAGAATTGGTCAGGGAGAAAAAAAACTTTTAAACAATCCACCTGATTATTTTACCGTAGATATCATTTTTGAGCTCTCCAAATGGGCAGACTGATCGTACATGAGAAAATTTTTCACATACATACTTTTTTGCTTACCTGCCCTGACCTGTATGTACGGGAAGTCGCATGCACAAACCTACAATGGATTCAACAATTCAGGCTCAACCCCATTCATTTCCGGCTATTTTTTAAATGAAGATTTGATCATTGAACCCGAGACTACCTTTTTCAATGTACTTGTAATAAAAAACCAGGGGCAACAGCGGGAGGAAGTTTTCCTGGAAATCAATGTACCGGTGGGCTGGAGTGTAATCGCTCTGGAGGATAGGTCATATTTTATCAATCCGGGAGACTCTATCCTGATACCGGTAAGAGCTGCTCCATCCAGAAATGTAGAGGGAGAAATTGGCTACTCAGTGATTGCATCGATCAATAATCGAAGTGGGGAAACCCTCACCAACGCCTACTCCTTTATCAAAATCCCCCGAAAATCCGATTTACGGTTCAGGCCCATTACACGTATGGCTTTCTTCGATCAGCAAACCGGTGATGCGAGCATTTCTTTCCAGATATCCAACCGCGGCAACGTAAACGAGTTGTTGTATTTACTTTTTGAATCCACCCAAAATGTTGAACTTCGCAACGAAAGAGATAACATTCTTGCCATGGATTTAAACATCAGAGCCCGCACTGATACCATCATTACGCTACCGGCAAGAAGAATTGACGGAATAAACATAAGCAATGGCGGACTTTACCGGGTTGATCTACAGGCCAACAGCCAGGAAAGGAGCTTCAATACTTCATTCTGGTTCAACAATCTTACCAACGCTTATCGTCATCGCATACCCTCTTCTGAAAAAATTCTCGTTTTGGAACTGGCTGCGCAGAATCTGCTAAGTGATCAAAACACCTACCTGGTAGGAGGTGTTCAGGGGAACGTCCTCTTCCCCCAAAAAAGAAGCCTCTCTTATCAGTTTTACAAATATGGCTCCGACCCTGATTTATGGCGGTACAGCCGCATTCACCTGGCTTACAACACACCAGGATATCAGATTATGCTTGGAGATCTCACCGGCTTTCCCATTCGCAATGGATTTGGCAAAGGGGGGAAAGTTGACTTCTGGGTGGACCAACAATATCGCTTTACTTTAATGGCCGGGCAAAATGTATTTCGTCCCATTGACAATTACGGATTTATATTCAGAGAACACAGAACGCCATTTAGATTATCACCACAATACTCCTACACTGACAACCGTTTTTTTAACAGCAGTGCTCATACAACGGGCTTGTCAGGGCAGGTTAATTTTTTGAGCAATCATAACCTCAGAGCCGACCTGGGGTTTAGCAGCGTACATTACAAGGAAAACAATCACACAGAACCTGGATACGGGTTTACATTAAATTACACCGGACGCATAAATGAGACCCTTATTCGTGTCAGGGAACAATGGGGCTCCACTGCTTATTACGGAAACTTTGCAGGCAGGCACCAGCTCAATGCACAAATATCACATTCGTTGCAAGAATCGTTGAATCTGGATATAATATTAAACGACCGAAGGTTTATGCCTGTACTGGAGTCTAATACGGGCACTTCTACAAATCGATACCAGGAAAACCGAGAAGCCAGGGCTTTGTTGCGCAAGGGAATTGACAGAAACCTGAATATTTTTGGCGGGCCCATTTACCAGCGAAAATCTACCACCTCTTTTTTCCTGTACGACCAGCAAAATCCTTTTACAAGCCATTCGACAAAATTCATTATAGGAGCCCGTATACGCGACATGCAGGGAACAACTTTTAACCCCTCAGCTACCTTTGGCTATACCTATATTTCAAGTTTCTCCATCCCCGAAAACAATGTACCCATGGCAAGGCTGGCGAACCCCCAAGAATCCATGTTTAGCAGCCATATTAGCCTAAACCTCAGAAGAAATATTTGGGGGACTTACCTGAATTACTTTTACGGACCCTATTCTGTAAACCAGGAAATATCCCAGTTCTATTTTAACATAGCTACCCACTCCATACGAATTATGCCATATCTGGAAAGGTTCATTTACCGTGACATTGTAAAACTCAGCTCAAAACTAAGTTTTATGCATGATTTCTCCTTTAAAACTACACGGTACAATCTTAACAACCAGCTGGAAGTATTTCTCCCCCATGACTATACTATTAGTCTGCTCAATACATTCAGCCATCAGGTTACCACTGACCTGATAACTGAAGACAACTATACCTATTCCAATAATTATTTTGAATTGCGCCTCAGGAAGGAATTTAACTGGAATCAGCCCCGCATCAAATACTACGACCTTGAGATAAATCTGTTCAAAGATCTCAATGGCAATCTGAGAAGAGACTTTAATGAGCCGGGAGTAAGAGATATCCTGGTGCACATCACCAGTATTGACCCTGTAAAATACAGTCAGTACGGCATTGACTCCAAACCTGCAGGAGTATCAGTGTCCAAAAGATTGCTCACCAACCACGAAGGAAAAGTAATCTATGAAAACCTCAGCCAGGGATATTACCAGATTCAACTGGAAAACATCGGCAGAGACCAGGGAAAATTCTTCCCCGATCAAAACGAATTTATCATTCATCTTACCGGAGATGATAAAGTATATGTGCCCTACCTGGAGCGCAACAGAATTTTCGGTCAGGTCATCATGAACCGAAGCCGCCTTTCTACCCTGGGCAGAATTGAAGTATCCAACATAAAAATATCGGCAGTTGACAGCAAAGGGCGTGAAACTTCTACCTTGAGCGATGCCAATGGTCATTTTGAGATGTATGTGCCCAGTGTTGACAGTTACATAGTAAGCATCAACAATATTTTCAGAGATCACTTTACTCTCAGACAAAACGATTTCAGGGCCAACCTCAATGGCTTTAAGCAATTTGAGGTCAATTTTGTTTTTGATGAGATTCGCAGGCAGATCGAGTTTACGCCAAGTACCACGGATGTGCAGACCGAAATCCGCAGGGTGGGCCGCACCAATCTCAGCGGTACGGTGCGTGATGCCAGTACAATGCAGCCCGTCAGAGCACAAGTTGAAGTGGTTGACAACAAAACCGGCAACACCGTCCAGCAAACCACCAGCGACAGAACCACCGGACGCTACACCACCAGCTTTGCTACCGGGGAGGAATACATGATTGTGATTTCTGCCAATGGGTACTGGATGCAATCCGAAAGGCTCGTCCTGGATCAGTTCCTTACCATACAGGATGCAGAAAGAGACATTTTGCTGGAAAGCATCACCATTGGAGCAAGATTCCAGCTCAACAATCTGAGGTTTGCTTCAGGCAGCCTGGAGATTCCCACCGAAGCCCTGCCAGAGCTTGACCGCCTTATCGGCCAGCTCCGTAAGAACCCTAACGTAAGAATCCGCATCGAAGGACATTCCGATGCAGTGGAAAGCCTGGACAATCCCAACTTATCAATGCAGCGGGCCGAAGCAGTAATGCGTTATATGGTGCAAAACGGCTTCAGTAACATTGAATTTACAGGCCTCAGAGATGCACGTCCGGTTGCACCCAGTGACACAGAAGAAAACCGCCGACGCAACAGAAGGGTGGAAATTAACGTTATTGAAAGATAAGAGATGGTTTAACAAACCATTATTTTTCGGTAATCACTTAACTAAGCTATTTTCCCATGAAAAAATCAACCCCCTTTACACTTCGGTTGCTTTTGCCGGTTATCCTGCTGGGTTTCATCCTTATGATAAGCGGATGTGGCAAGGAAAAAGAGTTTATGTTTGATCTGGATGATTTACTGGAAACACCCTGGGGCATCCCACAAATCATTGAACCGGGACAGGGGCCCATTAACATGGACGCCCCCACCATTTTCCATCCCGATGGCCATGTAACCATTGGCCCGGCAACAACCGACTTCTGGTCTGTAAGGGGAGAACGCAGCCTGCTGCTGGAGGTTTCCGGAGAAATCTGGTTTATCATTGACCTTTCTCCCAACAGGCTCTATGTGGAAAAAACAACCCATCCGGGAGGTACTTTCATCGTCAAGTGCCTGTATGAGCCCATGAAAAAATAATACTTCCATAATTTTGCCACTATTGTTGCTTATTGTTATGCCTGGAATCTTATTCAATGCCATCAGTTGTAACTGACGGAATTAAATATTGAAGTTTCAGGCGGGACTTTAGTCCCATAACAATCAACCCAAGGCAGTAATTGCGCTGTCCTCAAATGCACTTCACCTCCCAAAGCTTCTGCACAGCGCTTTTTTTTAATGATTTCTTTTAACCGTCGGCTAAAGCACGACGGCAATAGATAGTTTCTTTTTAACCAATAAGCTAATCAATATTAATTTGAGTATAGAATACCGGACATTGCTCTTTTCCATTGACGCCAGTTTTAACTACCGGGACTTTAGTCCCATAACAATCAACCCAAGGCAGTAATTG
>RECE01000243.1 GCA_007694165.1 Bacteroidota bacterium | reverse complement strand
AAGAACTCACTTTCGACTTCTCAGGCGTTCCCAATAATCCTGATGGTGAAATGTATGACCAGATCATCATTTTCCCCGACTTTGCTCCCCGCACACAGGACAATATTGTGTATTTCGACAATATTACCTTCAATGCAGAAGCAATAGAAGACGGAACAGATGCTACCCTTAGTGACCTGATGGTGAATGGCACAACCGTAAGTGGTTTTTCTCCTTCAGTACTGAATTATTCTGTAGTTCTTCCTGAAGGGATAACGGACGTACCCGTTGTAACGGCAACCACCAATGACCCTGATGCCAATGCAGTTATTACACCTGCCACGGAGCTTCCCGGAACCACCAGCGTGCTTGTCACCTCTGCCAATACAGAAGTTGAGCAAACATACACGATAGCTTTCAGCATAGGGGCAATACCAACTGAACCAGAGGTTGCAGCTCCTGCTCCCCCGGCTCTTGCTGCTGAGAATGTTGTTTCCATTTTTAGTGATGCATTCGCCAATGTTGAGGGTACCAATTTCAACCCTGACTGGGGTCAGACAACCATGGTCAGTATTGTTGAAATTCAGGGAAATGAAACCCTCAAGTATGCAAACTTCAATTTTCAGGGAACCCAGTTTGATGGTTCATTGAATGTATCAGATATGGAGTACCTGCATCTGGATATGTGGACAGCTGACGCTACAAGTGTTAATGTATTCACTATCAGCCCCGGACCCGTTGAGACAGGTATTGCACTGGCCATAACACCTGGACAGTGGGTGAGCTACGATATCCCATTATCAGAATTTGCAAATGTGGATATGACAGATTTGATTCAGTTTAAGTTTGATGGAGGAGATGGCACACCCACCATTTACCTGGACAATCTTTACTTCTTCAAAGACCCAACATCTGTAGGTTCTGTAGAACAGGATAAACTTATCCTCTACCCCAATCCTGCAGAAGCGGGCAGTAAGCTGCACTTGAGTAAAGAGGCACTGCAAGTCGATATTTATGACCTTACCGGTAAGAGTATCGTTTCCGGCCATAATACTTCAACAATTGATACGTATGGCATGAAACAGGGAATCTATATGGTAAGAATAGTCACTCATAGCGGCTTGATAGAAACACACAAGCTGGTTGTGAAATAATTAGAAGATAAAAAAAAGCCGTCTTTTTTTACGGACGGCTTTTTTTTACATTGCCTTTGCCTTTTAATCATAACCCTAAGTGATTTTTAAAAAGCAAGCAATATTTTCTTAACACACTTATCATAACCCAATTTATTCACAAATTCAAATCAATTTTTTTTATTTACAAATCAAAACCATAACTATTATGAAAAAAGTTTTTACATTACTCCTGGTACTATTAGTAAGCACAGGGTTTTCTCAAAACAATCCCATCGACTTTGAACCCGGCGGCTATGGTGCCGACTGGACCTGGGCTGTTTTTGAAAACGCCAGTAATCCTCCTCTTGAAATCATTGCCAACCCCGACCCATCGGGCATCAACACCTCTGCCACCGTGGCCAAATTTACTGCCCTTGAAGCAGGAAATCCATGGGCAGGTACTGAATCAGCACACGGTGATACCGATTTGGGACCATTTGTGCTGGACGAAACCAATTCACAGATCAAGATCATGGTTTGGAAACCTGTGATCAGCAATGTAGGAATTAAACTGGTTTCTTCCAATGGATGGGCCCAGGTTGAAATTCTGGTTCCCAACACAAAGGTTAATGAATGGGAAGAACTTACTTTTGACTTTTCCTCCTATCTCAACCCACCTGCTGAAGAAGGAATGCTCGATCAGATTGTTGTATTTCCCGATTTTGACACCGATGGCAGAGAACAGGATAATATTATTTATTTCGATAATATAACCTTCAACCCGGAAGCAACAGAACCCGGAACAGATGCTACCCTCAGCAACCTGATGGTGGATGGTACTACCGTAAGTGGTTTTTCTCCTTCAGTGCTCAATTATTCTGTAGTTCTTCCCGAAGGAACAACGGATGTACCCGTTGTAACGGCAACCACCAACGACCCTGATGCTAACGCAGTAATAACACCTGCAACCGCTATCCCCGGAACTACCAGCATTTTGGTTACTTCAGCCAATACAGAAGTTGAAAAAACCTACACGGTAGCTTTCAGCATAGGGACAGTACCAACTGAACCAGAGGTGGCAGCTCCGGCGCCCCCGGCGCGTGAGCCTGAGAATGTAATTTCTGTTTTCAGCGATGCTTATACCAATGTTGAAGGCACCGAATTTAACCCTAACTGGGGACAGTCAACCTTGGTCAGCATTGTTGAAATTCAAGGTAACGAAACCCTGAAGTATGAAAACTTTAACTTTCAGGGAACCCAGTTTGATGGGTCACTGGATGTGTCAGATATGGAGTACCTGCACGTGGATATGTGGACAGCCGACGCAACAAGCGTTAATGTATTCACCATCAGCCCAGGACCCGTTGAAACAGGCATTGCATTAGCCATCACACCCGGACAATGGGTGAGCTATGATATTCCACTATCAGATTTTACGAATGTAGATATGACAGACCTGATTCAGTTTAAATTTGACGGAGGCGATGGTTCTCCAACCATTTACCTGGATAATTTGTATTTCTACAAAGATCCGACTTCCATAACTAACGTTGAAAAGAATGTAGTGAATATTTTTCCCAATCCTGTGAGCCAGGGAGGTGATGTTCGCCTGGGTGCAGAGGTTGCTATGGTTGAGATATATGATCTTACCGGTAAACTGGTTGCCTCGTCGCGCAGTACCTCAGTGTTTGCTACCGGGGATATGAGACAGGGAATCTATATGATAAGAATTCTGGATTATGAAGGAGCCGTTCAGGTTCGAAAACTGGTGGTAAAATAATACACTGCCAAAAAAAATGAAAGCCGCCTGTAAAAGGGCGGCTTTTTTTTGTTAAATTGCGATGAGTTTTATGTATAAACATTTTGCATTACGTTGAAAAGGTCCATCTTATATTTCATACTGATTTCTTGCTGGGCTGTCGTGGCAATGGGCCAGATGTTCCCGGAAAAAGGGGTGCCCCCTCTGGAAAGTTTCACTCCTTATCATTATTATAATACAGGAAAAATCTGGAGTATTGCATCTGCTCCCAATGGTATTGTGTATATGGCTGCCGACAGGGGCCTGCTGGAATACGATGGCACCAATTGGAATCATTATACCGGAAGCAAAGGTTTTACACGCTCTGTGAAAGTAATCAATGATTCGTTGATGTATACCGGATCTGACCTTGATTTTGGAGTCTGGAGAAAAACCAGGTACCGGGGTTTTGAATATACTTCTTTGTACCCTTTTGAGGAAGACCTTCAGGATATCAATGAAGAATTCTGGAGTATACACCTGTTGGGTAATGATGCTTTGTTTGTTTCCTCTCAAAGTATTTATGTTTACAGAAATGAGCAGTTGCTGAAGATTGCTGCTCCGTCCGTTTTTATGGGTAGTTATCGGGTTGATGACAGATTGTATTTTTTTGATAAAGAGAACGGAATTTTTGTTTTTGAAGATTTTTCCCTGAAAAAAGAACTGGACTTATTTGGGATCTTACATTCTGAGATTGCCGGCATCTATAGGGCAAAGGATGGTCTGATGATCGTTGCCCGGGATGAAGGTTTGTTTTTGTTCAAAGATGGCAATATTGAACCCGTCAGGAATGAACTTTCCGAAAAACTCAAAACAGCCAAAGTATTCAGCTTTGAACCGGTAGGGGATAACCATGTTGCTTTCGGCACCGTTCTTAAAGGCCTTTATATCGCCAATCTGGAAGGTGAAATTATTCATCATGTAAACAGGCAGAAGGGATTGCCCAGCAATACGGTTTTGTCTTTGCATTATTGTGATGCAGGAAGGATTTGGCTGGGGATGGATTATGGAGTATCGTCATTGGATCTAAGAAGCCGATTTACCACCTTTTATGATTACAGAGGTGATTTTGGTACCGGTTATACTGCCATTTTAAAGGATGAGATTTTTTACCTTGGAACCAATCAGGGATTGTACCGCTCCCGATGGGGAGATTTAAATAATGACCAGGAATTTTTCAGGTTTGAACTCATCCCCGATACAGAAGGACAGGTATGGACCCTGGAATTGATCAACGAAAAGCTGCTTATGGGGCATGATAAGGGTTTGTTTGTTGTAGAGGAAAATAATGTGGAAAAGATCGGCCATCAGGAAGGAGTATGGACCATCATACCCTACAAAGATTATATCCTTACCGGGAATTATAACGGGATTTCCATTTTTCAGAAATCAGATGGGAAACCGGTGTTCCTGAAAAAAATGGACCTGATATATGGCTCCTGCAATCAATTGATAGCAGAAGAAGAGAATATTCTATGGGTCAACATTCCCACTTTTGGGGTCATCAGGGCAGTTCTGGATGAAACATTGAATCCTGTGGAAAGGTTGATTTTTCCCAAAGAGGTATTCGAAGGCAAAGATGCCTTTGTTCTAAAGAATGATTCCGGGGTTCATGTTTTTACTGACCAATTCCGATACACCTTTGATAGCGAACAAAAAGAATTCATTCTTAAAGATGAATCCCGGATTTATCCTCAGATTGATGGCCAGCTGGCGGGTGTCTACTTGCCCGTTGCGCTTCATCCTGATTATGATTTCTTTCCTGTCTACAATGGATTTGCATTGAGATATCTGGTCATGGAGGAAAATGACAGAGCGGAGAACTATACCCTTACCCTGCGAAAATTCGAAGCCTTCAATAATCATGAAAGAGTATTGTTGTATCCCGGTTCAAAAGTACCTTCGCGGGTAAATAATATTTTTATTGAAACTGTTGTTCCCAACCAACATCATGTTGAATATCAATTCAAATTGCAGGATTCCGGGGAGTGGAGTGAATGGGGCGAAAGCAATTCATTTGAGTTACTGAGCCTGAGACATGGAGCCTATAAACTTTTGATAAGAGCCCGTATTGATGAACAGGTTGCAGATGAGCAGGAAATTAATTTTCGCATCGTGGTTCCATGGTATCTTTCCTGGTATGCTTATCTTTTTTACGCAGGGCTATTTGCTGGGTTAATGTATGTTCTTTTTTACTGGCAAGAAGTGTCTCTCAAAAAGCAGAAGAAAAAGATGCTGCTGAGAGAGCAAAAGTCCCTGAGAAAGCAAACGGAGAAGCACAAGCATGAAATCATGTTGCTTGAGAGAAAGAGAATGCAAGCAGAATATGATCAATTGAAGCAGCAATTAAAAACCAAAACCATTGAATTGGCTAACAAGGCCAAAGATAACGAGGAGAAAAACCGTCTGTTGCTTTCCCTGAAAGAGAAATGTGAGAAAGCCCAGCAAAATCCCGTTTTATTCGAAAGAAAATGGGGCGAGATGCAGCGGATCCTTGATTCTTATTTGAAGAACGAGGATAAAACCTTTGAAATACAAATGGATGAGTTGCACCAGGAGTTTTTCGCAAAGCTCAAAGAAAAATTCCCCGACCTGTCGAGCAATGATTTGCGGTTGTGCGCCTACCTCAGAATAGGACTCAATACCAAAGAAATTGCTGAAATGCTCAATATCCAACCCTCCAGCTTTTATATCAGCCGATCGCGTCTCAGGAAAAAGCTGAAACTTAAGCCCGAAGAGGATTTGTATAACTTCTTAACCCGGGCGGGCGGGTGATTTTATTATCTCATTATTGATAA
>RECE01000336.1 GCA_007694165.1 Bacteroidota bacterium | reverse complement strand
AGGGATCTTTGTGATGAAAGCAATAGAAGAGACAGGAGCAATATGCTGAAGTAAGACTTAACATTCATAAGTAAGGGTGTTTGGTTTTCTATAATCAAATATAAAACACTTTACCTTATGAATGTTCTCAGCAGCACATAATAAGAAAAGAAAAATTTTGCCAGACAGGATGTTTTGTGCCTAAGCACCCACTTCTTTCTCGAAAAACTTCCAAAGATTGTCTTCGGGAACCGGGGCTATGATGTTGATTACTTTTTCACCTATGGGGTGTTTAAAGGAAAGTTCGCGGGCATGCAGATGAATGCTTGCATCGGGGTTGGAGCGGTCGAAGCCGTATTTAAGATCGCCCTTGATAGGGCAACCCATGGCCGCCAGTTGTGCTCTTACCTGGTGGTGCCTGCCGGTAATGAGTTCAACTTCCAGCAATTGATAATCCTTGCTCCGGCTTACCAAACGGTATTGCAGCTCGGCTCTTTTGCTGTTTTTGGCTCCCTCATCTACAACGTAGGATTTGTTTTGCTTTTCGTTTTTTTGAAGGAAGTGTATCAGGTTGCTTTGTTCTGCCGGAGGTTCATTCTTTACCACGGCCCAGTATTTTTTCTTCAGTTCGCGGCTTTGCAGCATGGCGTTGAGGCGGGTGAGTGCCTTTGAAGTGCGGGCAAAAATTACTGCACCGCTTACAGGACGGTCAATGCGGTGTACAACTCCAATGAAAACATTACCGGGCTTTTTGTATTTTTTTGCTATGTAAGCTTTTACCAAATCACTCATCGGCATGTCGCCCGTTTTATCTCCCTGTACTATTTCCGACGGAAGCTTGTTGATAACAATAATATGATTGTCTTCATATAGAATGCGGGATACGAAAGATTCTGCGGTTTGCATATAGTATTTAGGTTTAAAATCGATTGCTCAATGGGTTGAAGGGTTGGTTGAATCTATAATTATACATTTACAATCCCCGGAGACAAAGGTAATGTATTCGTTGATATGTTTTGGGGCAATCAGTGTTAATTGACTGGCTGTAATATTGCATTACTCTGGTAGCATTATGATTCTCATCACTCTCAGAAAGTCTTCCTGGCTGAAAGGTTTGGTAAGGTACTCATCAAGGCCCAGTGCCATGTATTTTTCCCTATCCCCCTCCAGTGCATTGGCACTTAGTCCTACGATGGGAGGCAGGTTGTTGTGCATTTGTTTTAGCATTTGGGTGGCTGCAACGCCATTCATTACCGGCATTTGTATATCCATGAGTATCAAATCAAAACCCTCGCGGGTGTATAGTTCCAGCACCTCTTTCCCGTTTCCGGCTACTGTTACTTCATGTCCAAAACTATTGAGAAGCAAAGTGAGTACGTTTTGGGTTACCTTGTTGTCTTCAGCAAGAAGTATCTTTAACCGGGTGCTTGGGGTGGCATTCTCCGTTGGAACTGTGTGGGATTCTTCAGGAATGGCTTCTGTATTTGCCTGAACCGTTAAGGTAAACCAGAAGGTACTTCCTTTATCAGGCTGACTTTCCACACCTATCTTTCCTCCATGCAGCTTTACGAGTTCCTTGCAAATGGCTAGTCCCAGTCCTGTTCCTTCTATTCCGGGTGATTGAACTTGCTCTACCTGGGTAAAAGGTGTGAAAAGTATTTTTTGCAATTCCACCGGAATTCCTTTTCCTGTATCGGTGACACTGAATTTGATTTTGCACTCTTCAGCGTCGCTGCTCTGGGGCAGCAGTTCGGAACGGAGCGTGATGCTACCGCTCTGGGTGAATTTTACTGCATTGGTTATCAGGTTGTTTATGATTTGCATGATGCGCAATTCATCACCAATAATATACTCTGGTATTTGTTGATCATGGTCCTTCAAAAAGGAGATCTTCTTGTTGTTAATGCTCAGGAATAATTGCTCTGCTTTTTGAAAAACATTGCTAATACGAAAGGTGCCGGTTTTGAGGGGCAATTTGCCTGCTTCAATTTTGGAATAATCCAGCACCTGGTTGATGATTTCACGCAAGTCATCGCCTGACTGTTTCAGGATGGCAATATGGTTTTTTTGTTCAGCGTTGAGTCCTGATTGGTTTAGGATATCTATCATTCCTAATACACCTGTGAGAGGTGTGCGTATTTCATGGCTCATTTCAGCCAAAAAGTTATGTTTAAACCTTGCTGCTTCTCTTGCAATAATAACCTGTTTCTTTAATTCTTCCTGCTTAAGCGTCTCCCTAAGGTCTTCTATGAGCATTACTACACCGTCATGCTTGTCATCTTCGTGTATAGGGGTGAAAATCACCCTCACAGGAATTCGTTCACCCGATTCCTGCTGATATATGCCCTCAAGGGTTACCGAGTGATTGGCATTCCATGACATATTGAATGCAGAAATTAATTCCTGGTTAAGTCCTTCTTTAAAGAAATTCAGATTATTGATATCGTCGGGTGTATGGGTAATCTCTCTGAAACGTTTGTTAAAGCGGGTTGCAACACCCCTTTTGTCAAAATGAGCTATACCCAGGGGTGAGGAGTCAAATATTAGCCTGTACTTTCTTTCCTGAAGGCTGAGTTCTTTGTTCTGGGTGATAAGATCTTTGACAAGACGGCGATTCTTCTTTTTCAATTCGTAAGTGTCAAATGCATTTTTCAGGGTTTGCCGCAGATCTTTAATATCCCAGGGTTTGAGCATATACCTGAAAATTCCTCCCTGATTGATGGCCTTGAGCATTACATTATTATCATCATAGGCAGTAAGGATAATGACAATTACATCTTCGAATGTCTCCCTGATTTTCTCTGCCAGCTCAAGCCCGGTCATCCCCGGCATCCTTTGATCTGTAATTACAACCCCTATGTTTTCTCTTCCAATCACCTCTAATGCTTCAAACGGGCTTTCCAGGGTAAATACCTCATACCATTTGTTGACGGACAATTTCAAAGTGGTAAGGTTATGCTTTTCGTCGTCGATGTAAAGAAGCTTATGCATTTGTCTTTTGTTTAGCGCAAATTTAACTAAAATTGCCTTATCTTCCCGGATGGCCCGAGTGTTGAAAACTTAATGAAAAAATGTTGGCAATTTAATGGTTGCGTAATGAGCTGTTAATGAGTTCTTATGCTAAGTATGTAGCGAATGGCAATCCATTGAAAAAAAAGCAGATTACAGCAGGGGAAGTGTTTCTTTTGCAAGTCCTGAAAGTAATAGCAAGGTGAAATGTTGTAATTTCACGCTAAACAAAGTGTATGTTTAGATGATTTTTGTTGGAGTAAAACAGCAAATATTTTAAAATATTTATTCACATTCACAGTCCGGGACCCCTTTTATAGTAACAGGTCATAATTTCACTAATTTTGAACTGAAAATAGAGCATCCCTGAAATGTAAAACTACACACGTATCAAATTGCGGAGTGATACATGAGGAGGAGGAAAACTTCTGTTGCAACCTTATTAAACAAACCTGCTTATTAAATTATTGGGCTATCGCCGGAAGCAATTGTTGCATGCCGTCAATTCTTTAGCCCCCATAAGAAGAACAAATGAAGGAAAAATCTAGCATTCCTGATGCATTAAAAGTATACAAAGACGCCGATTTTATAGTCCGGCTGAAAGCAAAATTTATTTATTACCTGATACTATCGGCGCTGGTTATCGTAGGGGTGATGATTCCCACCATAAGCTACTTGCAATTGTCAAGCAATTTTTACGGTGGACTTTACCTGCCTGTTTTAATGCCACTGTTTGCCGGGGGAATTGTAATCGGGTTATGTTATATACTGCTGACCAGGGGCCATTACTTGTTGTCTGCCAATTTATTGCTTATTTCAGGACTGGTTATGGTCTGGATGATAATGTTGTTCAGTAAACACCAGGGAATAGCCAGGCTTGATACCGTGGTATGGCTGTTTGCCATCCTTGCAATGGCTCCTCTGCTCATTGATAAAAAGAGGGGATTAAGTCTGTTGTATACCCTGGTCAATGCGGCCCTTCTGGTAGTTTTTCTTTTCATGATCAGAAGCTCTCTGGCAATTTCCGACTATGAGTTTAATGATTTTCTGGTGAACACCACTGTTGCCCTGGTTTTTCTTGGCATAGTTAGTTATAATATCTATTTTATCAATAAAACAGCCATTGAAAAGGCAGATTCAGACATCCGCAGCAGAGAAAAGTCGGAGGAGGCCCTTCGTGAGAGTGAAGCAAGGTACAAGGACTTGTTTGGCAGCATGCCCAACGGTTTTTACCGTTCTACACCAGACGGATATTTCTTAGATGCAAACCCCGCATTTGTGAAAATGCTTGGATATAGTAGTCTTGAGGATCTGAAAAAAGTTTATATCCCAACAGATATTTACGTCCATGAGTCAGAAAGAGAAGAAATTACCATCAGTTCTGAGTTTTCCAAAGAGCTGGTTACTTTCCGGTTGAAACGCAAAGATGGGCAGATCATCTGGCTGGAGGAAAATGCCCGTTTTATTAAGGATGAAAACGGGAAAGTATTGTTTCACGAGGGCATCTGCCGGGATGTATCAGACAGGAAAGAAACAGAAGATGCATTGTTGGAAAGCGAGGCCGATTTAAAGGCCATCATCGAAAACTCCATGGATAGCATTTGGTCTCTGAACAGGAACTATGAGATAAAATATGTCAACAATGTTTTTGCAGGTGAATTTAAAAGTGTCTTTGGTGTATATTTAGAGAAAGGGACCAATATACTGGAAGCCCTCCCTGGAAACATAAGGCAGCATTGGAAAGAGCGCTATGATCGCATCCTGGCCAATGAAAGTGTTGTTTTTGAGGATATTATTGAATCCGAGAACAGACAGACCTACATTGAAGTGTCGGGCAATCCCATAGTGATGGACGGTAAGGCAACCGGGGCCTGTTTCTTTGGTAGAAATACTACCGAAAAGAAGCTCGCTGAGGAAGAGTTGCGACAGAGTAAGGAAATGTTTAAGACCCTTTTTGAATCAGCCCCTATCGATATTTCCGTGATGGATAAGCATGGGAGATATATGCTGGTGAATAAGCAGTTTGCAGATAAATTCAATTTGCCCGAGGAATCCATCATAGGCAAAACGATGCAGGAACTGGGATTGAGCCTTGATGAAAAATCCAGGCAGTCTGTTGAGGAGGAATTGTCACGAAATGGGTTTGTTAAGGGGAAAGAGGTGATGAGCTGGCACCAGGAAGGAATAATAAATTATTCTTACTACAATGGCAACCAGATTACTGTCAAGGGTGAGTCCTGTTTGTTGAGCACCAGCCTTGAGATTACAGAAAAAAAGAAGATAGAGAAGGAGTTGGAGGAATATAAAAACCATCTGGAAAGCCTTGTTCAGGAGCGCACCGAAGAGCTGGTGGCAGCCAATGAAGAGCTAAAAGCCATCAATGATGAACTTTTTGACAAAAATCAGATCATCAGCAAGCAGAAAGAGGAGCTTGAGAAAACCATAAAAAGCTTGAAATCGCTTCAGATAAAGCTCATTCAGTCAGAAAAAATGGCATCTCTGGGGATTTTAACCGCAGGGGTTGCTCATGAGATCAATAATCCCATCAACTTCATCGCCAACGGAACGGCTGCCGTGGAAAGTTATATAACCGACCATCATAGCGGTTCTCTCGAAGAGTTAAACCCTTTGTTTGAAGCCATTGCTGCCGGAGTGAAGAGAGTAACCGGAATCGTAAGAAGCATGAGCAAATACAATCGCAGCGAATCATTGCCTGCCAGCGACTGCAATATTCATGAAATTATTGACGATGGTCTTACCTTGCTTTACAATCAATACAAAACCAGGGTGAGTATTACCAGAAACTACTCTCCCGATAAACCTGTTGTAATGGGGCGCGAAGGTCAATTGCACCAGGTGTTTCTCAATGTGCTGGCCAATGCTATGCAGGCCATTGAGCATGAAGGGGAAATTCACATTGAAACCCTGCTTTTTGGAGATAGGGTGAGAATAGCAATAACCGATAATGGTGTGGGAATAGCAGAAGATCATCTCAGGTATATCTTTGACCCCTTTTATACAACCAAAGCACCGGGAAAAGGAACCGGCCTTGGTCTGTCCATTTCACAACGCATAATCAGCGACCATAATGGAACCATTCATTGCGAATCTGCGTTGAATGAAGGTAGTTGTTTCATCATTGAATTACCCCTTAGCAAATAATAGCATGACAAGTAATGATATCAAAATTCTGTATGTTGATGATGAGCCTATTAATCTTATGATTTTCGAAAAACTGTTTCGAAAAAAGTACAAAGTTATCGGGGCTTCATCCGGTGAAGAAGGTTTACAAGCTTTATCTAAAACACCTGATTTGAAGGTTGTAATAAGCGATATGAACATGCCGGGCATGACCGGGATGGAATTTATCTCCAAAGCCAAAGCCAGATATCCCCGCATGTGTTACTTCGTTCTGACAGGTTATGAAGTTACCCCGGATATAACCCAGGCTATTGAATCAGGGATGATTTCGAAATACTTCATGAAACCTTTTAGTACCAAAGAGATTGACGAGTCAATAACTTCAGCGCTTCTCAGATAGCAACACCAGCGAAACGGGATAGCAGGTTATTCATTGTCACTTGCTGTCTGCTCCGGTTTAAGCAAGTCCGGGTTAATATTGTTCTCTTTCGTTGGGGAAATCAAGGCTTTTTACGTCTTTGATATACAACTCAACAGCACCTTTCATTTGCTCGTAAAGGTCGAGGTATCTCCGCAGAAACCTGGGCGAAAAATCGTGGTTGATGCCCAGCATATCATGAATCACCAGCACCTGTCCGTCAACACCGCTGCCTGCACCGATGCCGATAGTAGGAATTTTGATGTTTTCGGTAACTTCTTTTGCCAGTGTGGCGGGAATTTTTTCCAGTACCAATGCGAAACATCCAATTTCTTCAAGCAATTTTGCATCTTCCTTCAGTCTTTGGGCTTCTTCTTCCTCCCTCGCCCGCACTACATAGGTGCCAAATTTGTTGATAGATTGAGGGGTTAACCCCAGGTGGCCCATCACAGGAATACCTGCTGACAATATCCTGTCAACGGAATCTTTGATTTCCCGGCCACCCTCCAGTTTTACGGCATTGGCATTGGATTCTTTCATGATGCGAATGGCCGAATTGAGTGCCTCACGACTGTTGCCCTGGTAGGTGCCAAAAGGAAGATCTACTACTACAAGAGCTCTTTCCACAGCACGCATTACCGAGCTGGCATGGTAAATCATCTCATTTAAAGTGATGGGGAGGGTGGTTTTGTGCCCTGCCATTACATTGGCTGCACTGTCTCCCACCAAAATGATATCTATGCCTGAATCATCAATAATCTTTGCCATTGAAAAATCATAGGCGGTGAGCATGGCGATTTTCTCTCCTTTGAGCTTCATCTCCTGCAGCACATGCGTGGTAATGCGGGGAAAGTTTAATGTTTTCATCGTAGGGTTAAGATGTAATACAACTTTGGTTTTAACTCCTTGCGGGATAAATTAGTTTTCTTTGCAAAGCTACATAAAACCTGAGTAAATAAAATGCATTGAATTATTTTAATCTTCAGAACAAAAAAAAGGGCAGCACCAGTAAAGCCACCGGAACTGCCCCTAAAATTCAGTTTGAACGAATTAGAACGGCCAGAAGTTATTGTCGTACCATACCTTTTCTGTGAGCTGCTTGTTGAGTTCGAGCAGTAATTTGTGATGGCCTTTTTCCCAGTCGGCCAAAAACTGGTAAAGCTCCTTCTCGTTGGCATCGGTTGATTCCTTAGCGCGTTTTTCGTATACTTCAATGGATTTGTTTTCCATGTCAATGGCAGCGGAAATGGCTGCTGCCTCAAAACCTGCACCCGAAATATCCTGTTTGATTTTTTCTGTCAGGATGCTGTTGGCTATGGCATCTTCCTCTGCTGCTGCCTCCAGTTGGTTTAAATCAAAGGATTTGTTTTTCTGGTAAAAAGCAAATTGCTTGCGGAGAAACTCAATATGCATCTGCTCTTCGTCAGCCATGGTTTGAAAGATGTTTTTCACCTCTGCGCTGGGAGTCTGGGCTGCTACCATCTGGTAAAGGCTTTTGCCCCGGTTTTCCATCAGGATGGCTTGCTTTAAAATGTCGGTTACCTGGTTTTCCATATCTTTTTGGGAATTTAAGTTGTTAATATTTTTTTGGTTGTTTTTCTGCCTCAAACCTAAGGGTTTTTTGGCTAAAAAAACAGGAAAATCTGAAAAAGTTTTTTCTCTCAGGTGAGATTCATCTGTTATCACGTAAAAAAGAAGCTACAGCCTCTTTTTCTACCTGCGATGCATGTCTTTCCATGTAATCTCTTACCAGGGGAGGAGCCTGGTCGTCAACCCTCACGAATATCATCGCGGCGCTGTTCATGCAATAACGCAGGCCAGTGGGCTTAGGTCCATCGTCGAAAACATGGCCCAGGTGCGATCCGCTGGAGGAATCGATGATTTCGGTGCGTACCATGCCGGCAGAAGTATCCTTGCGATATAAAATGACTCCTTCGGTTATGGGCTCGAAAAAGCTCGGCCAGCCGCACCCCGAGTCGTATTTGGCATCGGAAACAAATAGGGGTTGACCAGTAGCTGCAGAGTAATATATGCCGGCATCTTTGACCTGGTAATACTTGCCGGTAAACGGGCGCTCAGTACCTGCCTCGCGCAACACATGGTATTGCATGGGCTCAAGGGTTTGCTTCCATTCTTCTTCTGATTGCTTCAGGGGGTAATTCCCGGTGTCGTTATGCCGGGCTGAGGTTTTTTGGGATTGCATATCAAAGGGTTTTTGGGTGAAGGTGCAGCTGAAAGTCAGAATTGTGAAAACTGCTGCTATCATTATTTTTATCATCAATAAGATCTTTTGGTTTACATTTTGGAAACACCAGAAAGCGAAATTTGTTTGCTCCCCGATATGTTTAACAGAGCCATCTGGCTTAACATGCCGGCGAATTGCATGCCCTACCCTATCCCTATGTAATCCCGTTTATCCGTAGTTGATAGCTGGCCAACTTTGCAGCGTTGGAATATACTTCCACACCACCATCATTGACCAGTGCAACCTTAAAATGCCTGTTTTCAATACTTTGTTTTCACACCTGCCAGAAGGGTGCCCGCTACTTTTTTTGTTGAGAACTTTGTTGATAAAAAAAAAGCAGCTAAAATATGACGACTTGCGGTTTCGTAATGCCTTATTTGCAGTAACATTTAATTCATACAAAATGATTATTAGGGTCGATTAAGTAGTGAAATATTTCAATTAGATGTCATTTGATTTCTGCGTTTACTCATGAGTACCTTTTGGGTTTAAACACTTGTATGGTTTTAATTTAGGTATCTGCTTTGTTTTTGTATGACAATTTTTATTTACTTTGTCGGACTTTTATATAAATTAAACTTATTTAAGAAGAGTTAATCATTAGAAACCATTTTTAACAGGAGGGAAGCTTATGTGAAAAAAGGGGTTAAATGGCAATGTATTTTAGTCTTGACCCTGACAAAACTGTTGTAATCAAATGTGCTATTGAAAACTTTTTGCATATACAGAACCATTGCAGAAGGGTTTTCTTTTTTTCCAAATTGTAAACTTAACCCAAATCATTTTTTATGAAGAGAATTTTAACATTGTCCATTGTTTTTTTATGGAGTCTATGGGGATATGCTCAGCAGGATTTTTCCAGGATAACCCCAGAACCTAAACATGCTGATAAAGAATACACTGATTATGACAAAAAAGGTCATATTGTATATGCTGAAACAAGTATCGAGTCATCTTCTTACAACAAAGCAGGGAAGACCGAAAGTTATGTGTCAGCTACCTATACATTAGGGGATATCGCCACTCATTTTTCTGGTTCTGGCGGACCCTCTGCAGGAGCACTTTCTGATTGTCCTGCAACGCTTATCGTAACCATTCCGCTGGGAGCCCAGATTACTGGTGTAGATGTATCTTACAGTATGACTGCAGCAAGTGGTGCTTACATGAGCGAACAATATTCTAAAATTATTTGTACCAGCCCCGGAGGAGCAGCAGAAGCTGCTTTTACCCGCGGAGTAGGGGGTACGGGAGGTACCTATTCATACAACCGCCAGAATTTAACTATTGCCAGTAATGTAACTGGCGGTGGCGAAATTGCATTCCAGATGCACGCATTCCGCAGCTGGGGAGGCAGCGGATGTACATTCAATCATAACAAAGTGGATAACGGCACCTGGACCGTTAAAGTTTATTACGACCTGGAACTCGATTATGATGCGGCTCTTACGCAAATTATACAACCCGAAGAGGAAGTGGCTCCCGGAACTGTTAGTGATTTTACCGTGGTACTTGCCAACAATGGTATAAACACCTTAACTGCCGTGGATATTGATTATGTTATTGGCCAAATAAACGGTACATACAACTGGACCGGTAGCCTTGAGCGTTTTGAATCCGAAGAGGTTACTTTGTATGCAAACTACCTGTTTGATGTAGTGGGTGCAGTTGATCTTTCTGCAACTATCAACTGGGATCTTGATGAATTGGAAACCAATAACCACCTGGAAAGAACAGTAGAGGTTGTTGCAGGTTTTACCATGCTGGAACCCATTGGTGAGGGAACGGTTACTCCTGCACCCGGCGATTATTCCTTTGCACAGGGAATGGTGGTTGATCTGTTGGCCTATCCTGCCATCGGATACACTTTCTCCGGCTGGAACCTGGGTAACGTTGAAAACAATAGTGCAGCCAGAACTTTCATTGAAATTGGTGAGGATGATGTTGTACAGGCTACTTTCACTTCCTATAATGCTGATATGGTATGGCTTCAGAATGTTTCCGGAGAAAGTGCCAGCACTTCCTTTATCAATGAAACGGCAGGTTTTGAAGTAGCCGACAATTTCCGCAATTCTGCCATTGAAGAAATTGCCAAAGTAGTAGTGTATGGTCTTACCCTAACCAATGTGGGTGGCTCTTGGGTAGAATGGACCCCTGGCGAAACAGAACCCTTTGTTGTACGTTTTTATGATCAGGATGCTAACACCGAGCCTGATTGGGCAAACCCTGTATCTGCACAAATGGTTGACGCCAGGGTTTTTAATGCCGGACCGGTATGGAATGGACAACATACTGCCTACAGATTTGAACTGGATTTAACCAGTCCCGTTGACCTGTCATCAGGTTGGGTTTCTGTGCAAATCAATGCCACTAACGATGAGGCTCCCGGTTGGTTCCTCTGGCTGGTTGCCGGACAAGGAATGGGTGATGGGAAAGCATGGCAGCAAAATCTTACAGGAGTCAACACCCTGTTGAATAATGACTTCATGTTGGAGTTATGGGGTACAGAAGGTGATGTGGTAATGGCTCCTGATTGCATCAATCCAATCTTTCCTGCCAACAATTCACAGAATGTTGCCAAAAATGTAACCCTTAATTGGCAGCAGAACGTAAATGCACTTGGATATATTCTTTACCTGGGAGCAGATGAACTGCCCGAAACAGGTATTGATGTTGGTGACGTTATATCCTATCCCGCAGAACTTGGCTATGAAACTACCTACTATTGGTCGGTAGTTCCTTATAATGATGGCGGCGAAGCCGAAAATTGCACAGTGTTCTCTTTTACTACACGTCAGGATCCCACTTTGTATCCTTCTTTTGTTGAGAACTTCAATACTACACCCTTCCCACCGGTAAACTGGAGTCGCTTCTCCGGAACTTTGGGCGTAAATACAACTCTCACGCCGGTTACCAGTATATGGACACACGGTACTTTTGGCAATGTTCCGGGTACTGCCAACAGTGCTTATTTGAATATCTACAATGCAAGAAATCACTGGCTGGTTACCCCTTCCATCGATTTGGGAGATGGTGAAACCGACTATCAGCTGGTATTTGATATGGCATTGACGCCATGGACAGGAACCGCTCAGGTCAGTTTAGGCCCCAACGACTATGTTGCTGTGGTAATCTCTGCTGATAATGGTCAAACCTGGTCCAATACCAATGTACTCATCGACTGGAATGCTGCAAGTCCTATGTCGCCCACCGGAATTCCTTACGAATTATCTCTTGAAGGTTATTCCGGATTGGTAAAGCTGGGTTTCTATGTATACCGCCTCAGCGGAACAACTCCTGACCTGAGGATTTATTTTGACAATATTGGTGTTACAGAAGCTCCTTCAGAGCCACTCTTTGTCATTTCTCATGAAAGCATTGATTTTGGCTCTGTTGAATTAGACGAAGTATCTGCAGCTCAAACCATCACCATTTCCAATGAGGGTGCCATGGAGATTGTAGTTCAGACTCCTTTGCTGGACAACAATATCGATTTCATCCTGTCGTATGATGTAGCGAACTTCCCCGCCACCCTTGCGGCTAATGAGTCCGTAACTTTTACCGTTGCATTCAATCCCCAGGAGCTGGGTTCTATTGAGGGATTGGTAACCGTTGCCTATAACGATGGAGAAGATACTGCTGCAACGATATCACTCACAGGTGAAGGGTTTGACCCCACTGCACCTCTCTTTGCTGTAGCTCCTTCAGTATGGAATTTCGGTAATGTCTTGACAGGCAATCAGTCTGTTTCTAAATCCTTTACCATCAGCAATACTGCTCAGGGAGTTCTTACTGTTCAGCAGCCCGTACTTGACAATGACGTTGACTTTATCCTGAGCTTTGATGCGGAAATATATCCCGCCGAACTGGCCGCAGGTGAATCAGTTGCATTCAGTGTGGTTTTTGATGCATTGACCCCAGGTCCTAAAGAGGGTGAAATCTCAATCAGCTATAATGATGGTGCAGAAAAGACTGCAGTTGTTGAGTTAACAGGCAATGGATATGTAAGACCTGCTGGGTCTACATGCAGCAATCCTCTCCTGGTTGAACTTCCCCTGGAAAACTATCTGGACCACACATCCCATTATGGTGATGACTATTCCAATACCTGGGTAACGCCTTCTTCGAGCTACCTTAACGGAAATGACTTCGTAACCCAGTTCACCCTTGAGCAGCATGGCACCCTTAGTGGAAGCGTTTCAGGAAGCTGGACCGGTGTGCTTATTCTTGAAAACTGTCCCAATTCTGACAGTCCTGCCCCAGTATTGGCTTCAGGCACTGGTGTTAGCGGAGGCTCATTCTCCAGGGTTATGCAGCCAGGCACCTATTTTGCCATAGTTTCTACTTTCCCTGCACCCCAGGAGGCCGCTTTTGCCCTAAATCTTGCATTTGCACCTTTGTATGTTGCTGACTTTGTAGTTACCAATGGGGTTGAACCTATTGAAGGTGCTCTGATTTCTGTTACAGGTGCCGGAACGAAATTGACCGGCCCGAATGGCCAGGCCCAGTTTGTTCTTGACAATGGGGAGTATGGGTTTACCATATCCGCAGAGGGTTTTGCAACACATACCGGCAGCCTGACCATTGATGGTGCCGATGTTCTGGTTCCTGAAGTGGTATTGCTTGGCAATCATGAAGTTACTCTCAATGTTAATGATGCCGATGGCCCCCTTAACGGAGTTTCTGTTCATATTACAGGTAACGCTGATGCAGGTGACTGGTCAATCGATCATGTGTTTGCTGTTGATGCTACCCTGGCGATTGAACTGCCTGTAGGCAACTACACCTGGACTGCATCCAAAGAGAACTATTACCAGGAATCCGGTGACTTGCTTGTTTCAGGTGATGAAGATCTGGATATTACAATGGTAATATTCCCGCTGGTTGTGTTTGTCGTACAAAATGCTGAAAATGTTCCTGTGCAAGGTGTTGCCATTACCATTGAAGAAATGGATCCGGTGGTGACAAATGCCAGTGGAGAAGTATCACTAAGGCTGACTGAAGGAAACTATGCTTTCCATGCCTTCCTGTTAGGATATGACCAGTTTGCCGGTACATTTTCTATGCAAAATGGTGTTGTAACCGAAGTGACTGTTGTTATGCAGGAAACTCTACCTACCCTTATGCTGACTCAGGACTGGAGCCAGGGTGCCAATTTTGGAAACCTTCTTGTTGGATTGACCTCTCAGGTTACTTTTGAATTCACTAACACTGGGTTTGCCAATCTCGTATTTTCCGTAGAAGATGACGTGACCATTACTTCAGAGAATGGACTATTTTCCATTCTGCAAGGGGCAGGCTATGCTTCGGAATGGAATCTTGCTACCGGCCAAACCGGGACCATTACCATCCAATTTGCTCCTGTTGTTGCAGGTGCTTTTGAAGCAGAGCTTGCTTTTGAAATGTATCCTTTTGTGGTAGTTGGGTTAGAAGGTGAAAGCTATGCTCCCATCGCATTGCCTTTCTTTGATGACTTTGAAACCAACGGGTTTGACAACTGGGTTGTAGTGAACGGCAACCAGAGTAATCAGTGGGATGTGGGTACAGCTCATGAAGACACTGATAACCTTTCTGCCATGATTTCCAACGATGAAGGTGTATCCAATGCCTACACCGTTACGGAAGCTGCTGTTTCTCATTTTTACATGGATGTTGCTATCCCTGATGGGCATACAACCCTAAACTTTGACTGGAAAGGAAACGGAGAAGTTGTATTTGACTTCCTGCGTGTTTCTGTAGTTGCTCCCACGGTTACTCCCGTGGCAGGTACGCCGCTTACTTCATCTGCCGCATTGGGTAGCTTCGTAAATCATCCCCAGTGGAGAAACGAAACCTTTGCCATTCCTGCTGCTTTTGAAGGCAAACATGCACGTATTGTCTTCTCCTGGAGAAACAATAGCGTTGCAGGAACCCAACCCCCTGCAGCTGTTGACAATATCATGATTACCCAGACCCGTGATGTCGAACTTGTAAGTGATATTGATGATATCAATGTGGATTATAAAACTTTCCTGGAAGAACTGCCGCTACCGGAAACCATAATGGTAACCCTCGATGGCGATTTCTTTGGTGAGATGCAAATGGAGCTTGCGGTTACATGGAACCATGGAACCCCTGTTTACAATGCAGACCTTGCCGGAAGCTACACCTTCCATGGTGAACTTGCCCTGATTCCTGGTTTGTCAAACAATACCGGTAAAATGGCCGTAGTGGAAGTGATTGTTGAGAAGGGTATGCCTGTTGTTACATGGCCTGCAGCTTCCGGAATTACCTATGGTGAAACACTGGCTGCTTCAACCCTTACCGGCGGAAGTGCTTATTATCAGTTTGAAGATGTAACAGGAGCTTTTACTTTCCATACACCCGATTTCATGCCCCAGGCAGGAATCTATTCGGCTGATGTAACCTTTACCCCTGATGATACGGACAACTACGCTGTCGTTAATGGCAATGTGAATGTGGATGTGGCTCAGTTCCCCATCAGCGTGATGGCCAGAAATATCATCAAAATGGCAGGTGAAGAATACGTTTTTGAAGGAAACGAGTTTACCGTTGACCCCGCAGACCTGTTTGCTAATGACCAGATTACTGGTGTTTCCCTATCCAGTGCCGGTGCAGAGGCAACAGCAGTAGTGGATGTTTATCCTATCCTTATCAGTAATGCGGCAGGTACAGGTGTTGCCAACTACGCAATAACTTATGTGGAAGGTGAAATGGAAGTTACTGACAAGGTTATCCTTACGCTTCCCAACCTGGTAGTGGCCGATAAGGCATATGATGCGAATCGTATTGCCATGGTTGAATCGTGGGGCGAACTGAATGGCGTTTTGGCAGGAATGGAAGACGTACAGCTGGATTTCAGCAATGCTGAGGCCATGTTCAGAACCACTCCCGCAGGCAACGACATAGAAGTTGCCGTTTCAGGCCTTGCTCTTACAGGCGCTGATGCAGATTCGTATATCATTGGAGAGCAGTTTGCCACTGCCAGCATTCTGAAAAGGGACCTTACCATCACTGCTGAAAACAAAAATAAGGTTTATGGTCAGCCTGATGTGGAGCTTACCGTTAGTTTTGATAGTTTTGCTCCGGGAGAAGGTTTAAATAACCTAATCGGATCGATTGAATTAGATCGTGAGCCTGGTGAAGGCGCAGGTGAATATGCAATTACAGTTTCCGGGGTGAGCTCGCCCAACTATGAAATTGAATTTGTGGATGGTGTTTATACCATATCACCGAGGGTTATTACCATTGTTGCAGACGCAACCGCCAAAACGTATGGTGATGATGATCCGGAATTCACTTTCCAGGTTACTGATGATGAATTGCAGTTTGATGATGAGTTTGCCGGTGAGCTTGCCCGCGAAGAAGGCGAAGATACTGGTGAATATCAAATCCTGCAGGGAACCGTTGCCCTCAGTGATAATTACTCACTTTTCTTTGAAAGTGCTGTATTTACTATTACATCCAGGGATATCTCTATAACTGCAGATGCTATCAGCCGGATTTACGGTGATACCGATCCTGCACTTACCTATCTGGTAACTACCGGAGCATTGCAGTTTGATGATGAATTTACAGGTGAACTGACCCGTGAAGCTGGAGAAGATGTGGGTGTTTATGAGATAGAACAAGGTACTGTTGCTCTCACTGACAACTACAACCTGAGCTATGTGGGTGCAGATTTTACCATCACTGAACGTGCACTGGAACTTACTGCAGATGCTGTGACAAAGGTTTATGGCGATGACGATCCTGGCCTTACTTATACTATTACCGATGGTGACCTTGTTTTCAGTGATGAAATTACAGGTGAACTGGTTCGTGAAGAAGGTGAAGATGTCGGAGAATATGCCATCACCATAGGTACAATTACTGTCGGTGATAACTACCTCATTACCTTGATTTCTGATAACCTTACCATTACACAAAGGGACCTGGAGATTACTGCTGATGCAAAAACCAAGGTTTATGGCGACGATGACCCTGTATTTACATGGGAACTAACAGCTGGTGAACTTCAGTTGGATGATGCCTTTGCAGGTGTATTGGCGCGTGAAACCGGTGAAGATGCAGGAGCTTATGCCCTTAATATCGGAACTCTGACCGCCGGTGCTAATTATAATGTAACTTTTGTTGCTGCTGACCTTACCATTACTCCTCTGGCCATTACCGTTACTGCTGATGACAAGTCTAAAGTGTATGGTGAAACAGATCCTGTATTTACTTACGCGATTACTGCAGGAGCACTTGTGTTGGATGATGCTTTCGAAGGTGAACTGTTACGTGAAACCGGAGAAGACACCGGAGTATATGCCATTGAGCAGGGTTCACTTACTGCAGGCAACAACTACGATCTTACCTTCGTGAACGGTGAACTGACCATTTCTCAGCTTGCCATTACCGTTACTGCTGATGATAAATCTAAAGTATATGGTGACAACGACCCATCCCTGACCTATGAGGTAACCGTCGGAGCACTTGTGTTTGACGATGCCTTTACCGGAAATTTAACCCGTGAGGCAGGAGAAAATGTGGGCAGTTATGCCATTGAACAGGGTACTCTCGCAATTAATGACAATTACAACCTCACTTTCGTGGATGGTGAACTTGTTATTTCTCAGCGTGCCATTACCGTTACTGCCGACGATAAGTCTAAAGTGTATGGTGAAGCAGATGCTGATCTTACCTGGGCTGTTACTGCAGGCGAACTGGTTTTAGATGATGAACTCTCAGGAGAACTGACCCGCGAAGCTGGTGAAGATGTGGGTACTTATGAAATAAATATAGGTACACTAACCGCTGGCGCCAACTACGTTCTGACTTTCGTTGAAGGTGAATTGCAAATCACAGCCAAAGAAGTTACCATTGGCGGTAGTTTTGAGGTTGCCGATAAGGACTATGATGGCACTACCGAAGCTGTAATTACTGACAATCAGTTGGTGATAATTGGTGTGGTTGGTAACGATGATGTAGACCTTGCAAGCCTGGTGGCCGAATTCGTTTCTCCCGAACCTGGTGCAGATGTTGCGGTTGTTCTTACCAATGCAGCAATTGCCGGCACACAAGCCGCCAACTATATACTGTCGATGGAAGGAGCTCCTGCCACAACGGCTGATATATTCGCTCCTGTTTATACACTTACCATTGACATTGATCCTGCTGATGCCGGAACAGTTGCCGGTGAAGGTGAATATGAAGGAGGTGAATCAGTTACTGTAACCGCCGTTGCCAATGAAGGTTTTGCTTTTAACAGCTGGATGATTGGTGAACAGGTAGTAAGTACTGATGCGTCTTATACTTTTGATATGCCAGCTGAGGATCTGACTCTTCTCGCCAAATTCGATATTATCGATGCAATTGATGATATGGCCGTGGTGAGCATCAATCTCTTCCCCAACCCCGCACGCGATAACTTCAACATTACTTCAGGAGCTCAAATCCGCACGGTAATGATTGTTGATATGGCAGGTAAGGTGGTGTACACCAATGATGTTAACAATACCGAAGTCAATATTGAAAATGCATTTGAAACCGGTATTTACTTTGTTAGGATTTACACTGATAACGGCGTATTTGTAAGAAAACTCCAGATTCAGAAGTAAGCCCTGTTTACTTACTCTTCCTTGTGAAGAGGCATAATGCAAAGGCTGTCCGGTTTTCCGGGCAGCCTTTTCTTTTGGGGGTGAAGTATGGGATTACCTGGGTCTGGTGACTGATAATTTTTGTTTGAAAGATGAATTTGGAGTTTTTTGCCAGGTTTTCAATCATTTTATGGGTTTGCTTGTTTAATATTTTTAGACTGACTTAAATGAGATAAATGACGGCTGGTAGTTGGCCGGAATGAGAAATTAAAACTCTTTTTTATTATGAAGTACTTTAAGATTATAACGGCATTGATGATAGCTTTTTCTGTAAGTTCCTGCAGTTCGGCTGAGAAGAACGAAGTACCGGGAAACGGATCAGTTTCCTTTACCATTGATACCCTTGCCACAGGGTTGCAAAACCCCTGGGGAATGGAATTTTTGCCTGATGGAAGAGTGCTTATCGTGGAAAGACCCGGCAGGCTGCGGGTATGGGAAAATGGATCTTTACACCAACAGCCGGTGAGCGGATTGCCCGAAATTTGGGCCCATGGCCAGGGTGGTTTCCTGGATGTGGTAATGCATCCCAACTATGATGAGAACGGTTGGTTGTATTTTGCCTATTCTACACCCGGCTCCGGGGGAGGCAATACTGCCATCGGAAGAGCCCGTCTGCAAGATCATGCCCTTGTTGATTTTGAGCAAATTTTCCTGGGGCAACCTTTTACCTCAGGTGGTGCTCACTTTGGCAGTCGTGTTGTTTTTGATGAGGATAATTATCTTTTTACCACCATTGGCGACCGCGGGCAGCAAAATACTGCCCAGGATCTGGGCAATCACCACGGTACCGTATTGCGCCTGCACGACGATGGCCGCGTGCCCGATGACAATCCATTTGTCAACGAACCCGGCGCCATGCCCGAAATATGGTCCTACGGGCACCGAAATATCCAGGGGATGGTGTTTCATCCCGAAACCGGCGATTTATGGACACATGAACACGGCCCCAAAGGGGGTGACGAAATCAATGTTGTTCTCAAAGGAGAAAACTATGGCTGGCCTTTGGCTACCCATGGTATCAATTACAATGGCACTGTAATAACTCCCGATACCACTTTGCCCGGCAAAGTAGACCCTATTCTGCACTGGACACCCTCCATTGCTCCCTGCGGACTGGATATTGTTACCAGCGACAAGTACCCCGGATGGGAGGGAAATCTCATGGTGGGAGCGCTGGCTGGTCAGCATATCCAAAGGGTTGCTTTAGAAGGGCGTGAAGTAGTGGAAACAGAAAAGCTCATGCAGGGCTTTGCCCGCTTCAGAGCCATCAGACAAGGCCCCGACGGATACCTCTATGTGCTTACCGAGTCTCCGGGATTGTTTTTCAGGATTTTGCCTGATTGATAAATATGACATCATAATTGCAGAAAAAAACGGATATCAACAGGCTCTTGATATCCGTTTTTTTTTTATGCATCATCAAAAATAAAATAGTAAAGCAGGAAAAGAAAAGCCGGTAGGTATGCGCTTAACAAACTGACATTATTTTTAACCTTTACATGGCAGCGTATATCGCGCTGTTTTTTTCTTATTTTTGCATTATTACCCGCCAATCTGTTCACGGCCTCAATAACATGTATGATGAAGCTCTTCTTCAATGGCATTGTGTTAGCAGTTTTATGTTTTTTCTTACAACCGGTTGGTCTGCTATCGCAAAATCAAGCCAGGGTTGATTCGTTGCGTTATGATTTGGAAATGGCCCGCACTGACTCTGTGAAAGTCATCACCCTCATTGAGCTCGCCCGTGAGTATTCTTCGGGTGAGTTGCCCATATCCATGGATTATGCGCAGCAGGCATTGGATTTGGCCGAAACAACCAAAGACAATGACCTTATTTCACAATCCTTGTTTACCATGGGCCTGATATGTTTTTACAATGGTTTGCTTGATATGGCTGCACGGAATTATTACAGGTATCTGGAGATTCAAAGGTCTTTGGATAATCCTGATGGCATTACCAGTGCATTGATCAATGTGGGGTCTATTAAGCTACAGATGATGGAGTTTGAAGATGCCAAAGAAATTTTTCTGGAGGCATTGGATTATCTCAATAAGACAATGCCCGCCGACAAGGTGGACTCTTCTCCTCCTGCGCAGTTTCCCGTGATTTACAATAACCTGGGAGTCATCTATCACAATCTCCAGGAGTATAACAAAGCACTGGATTACTATAACAAGGGAATTCTTATTGCGCAGCGATTGGCTGACCCTCGACGCGACATGGCAAACCTGCTCAACAACCTGGGCCGCACTTACGATCAGCTGGGTAAGCATGATGAAGCCCTGGAGGCTATCAACCAGGCGCTTGACCTGCGCATAGAACATGGGGATAAGCAAGGAATAGGATCCTCTTACCGCAACCTGGCCATATATTATATGTCGCGTGAACAGTATGCACAAGCATTGGGATATTTACACAAAGGTTTATCTATTGCTGAAGAGGTGGGGGCCTTGAATCTCAAGGTAAACTTTGTAAGCCAGTTATTTGAGTATTATGACCAGCGCAATCAACCCGATTCTGCGCTGAAATACCACAAACTGTTAAAGGAGTATACCGAACAGGTAAACCGGGAGGAGACCCTTCGCGAGTTAACCCGACTGGAACTTACTGCTCATTACCAGGAAATGGAGCTTATAAGGCAAATGGAACAGAAAAGAAAAGATCTGCAATATACCCTGGTGGCTGGTTTATTGCTTTTGATTGCTGTTATCGCCTTTTTACTCTGGTACCTTGCCAGCAGCCGCGCCAAAAGGTTGAGGCTTCTCAATGACAACATCCAGCTGGAAGCACTCAATACCTCCCTGGAAAAACAAAACCTTGAAAATGAGCTGGAGGTTAAGAACAAAGAACTTACTACCAATGTAATGTACCAGATTAGGAAAAATGATCTTATCAATGAAATTTCTCAAAAACTTATCAGGTACAGTCATGAACTCAGTAAGGAGAAGCAATTCCTGATTCAGAGTATTGTCAAAGATCTTGAAAGCACACAGGACGAGTCTGTCTGGAATGAGTTTGAAGTACGCTTTCACCAGGTGCACAACGATTTCTATGATAAGCTCCATGAAATAAATCCGGATTTAAGCCTGAACGAAAGACGCTTATGCGCATTTCTTCGCTTAAATATGACCTCCAAAGAGATCTCTTCTATCACCGGTCAATCGCTCCGCAGTATCGAGGTGGCACGCACCCGGCTGCGCAAAAAATTACATCTTACCAATTCAGACACCAATCTTACCGATTTTTTATTAAACGTTTAAAAGTCTGTCAAACAGCTATTAAGGTTTTTTTGTAGCAGTTTTGTAGCAGTGTTTTAGCCCGCCTGTGGCAGCATTGTGCAGGGCAATTATTTGCAATTAGCTTCCGCCCGGTTGTATCATTGTATAAAAAAACACAATGCCCGAAATTTCATCCTCTGATAGAAATCAAAACAAAGCGACCGGAAGGAAAAAAACAACCATTTTTTCTGAAAGAGAAATCCATGTTTTGATGGAGCAAATGAGGCTCAAGAACGAGGCATTAAAAAAAATCTATGACTTCTTTAATCACAAGCAACCATCAGAAGATGCTGACAAAAGCACTAAATAAATGCGGCTGCTTTCAATTCAGCGTAACAGAACGAATTTTTATTACCCAATTATTCACGATCCTACAGGATTAATCAAGTAACCTAAAACCACATTTATGATGAAGACTAAATTACTAAGTATTCTGAGTGCAGCATTATTTTTGCTGTTGATAGGGCCGGCCAAGGCCGATAATCCTTTTTATGAGAATTTTGAAGGAGAAACCTTTCCGCCTGCAGGATGGACTGTTTACAGCTTGCTGGATACAACCCAGAATTGGGCACTTAACTATTGGCAAAACATTACTCCCGAAGGAACTCAATCGGCATTTCACGATAGTTCATCTGCAGAAGAATCGGTTGACAACTGGTTGGTGACCCCTCTGATAAGCATCCCTTCTGATGGGTTTCACTATCTGTCTTTCTGGAGCTATCTGGCCAATAGCTGGGGCTACAAGAAGAGTAGTTTGCTCATTAGCACTGGAAGCCCCGATCCGGCAGTTGGGGATTACGTTGAGAAATGGGCAGGAATTTCAAACGATGGATGGGTATGGAAAAATTTCTTTATAGACCTACAGGAGTATATTGGTCAGGATGTTTATATCGCCTTCAGATACGAGGGAGATACCTGGGGACATAGCTGGAATGTTGATGATGTTGCCTTGGTTGATGATTCACCCATTATTAATTTGAGTACCCTTGAAGTTAGCCAGGCGTTGGGAATAAACGGAACGGGTGCAAAAACCATTGTGATTACTAACTATGGAATACAAGACCTTGCTTTTGATGCTGAAATAGAATATCTGAATGCTGATGGATGGCTTTCAGTAGATCCGGTTAATGGAAGTGTTGCCAGTCAATCTGCTGTTGAGATTTCTCTTGCTTTTGATGCCAATGGCCTTGATACCGGTATCTTTCAGGCCAATCTTATTATAAACAGTAACGATTCTGAGAACCCAGTTGTTACGGTGTTGGTTACGCTTGAAGTAATTGACGTAAATGTATATCCCTTTACTGAAGACTTTGAAAGTGAAACATTTCCACCTATTGGCTGGACAAATTATAACCAGGATGGCGATGAAACAGAATGGGCTCTCAGTTGGTACAATTATACTCCTGGTGGACAGTATTCCGCATTGCATTCATATAGCTGGGCTCCACAGGATGGTTGGTTGGTAACACCCCAGATATCGGTACCCCTTGAAGGCTTCTTCTATTTGTCATTTTGGAGCCAGGTTGGTGATGCTGCTTATTATGACAAAAATAGTGTATTGGTTTCTACCGGAAGCGGCAACCCCGCTGATGAAGATTTTGTAGAAGTGTGGACTGAGGAAAATGTCTCAGACAATTGGACACAGCGCTTTGTTAACCTTGAAGAGTATGCTGGTCAGGATATTTTCATAGCATTCAGATATGAAGGAGAGTTCGCTCATTTTTGGGTCATTGATGATATTTCGATCGGTGAAGAGATTGACGACTCTCCAATAATGAATATTAACCTTTCAGAAATTGTTCAAACTTTAGGTCAGGACGGATCTGGTTCAAAAAGCTTTAAGGTTATGAACGATGGAATCCAAAATCTCACCTTCAATATTGAGGTTGAAATTACTGATGGAGATGGTTGGTTAACCGCTGAACCTATATCTGGAAGCATCTCAGCAAAAGCATTCCAATCCATATCATTAGCATTCGATGCAGATGGGCTTGAAATAGGAATGTACCAGGCAAATGTTACCATTACCGGTAATGATACAGAGAACCCAACTGCCACGATAGTTGCAACCCTAAATGTAATGGAGGCTCAACCCATCAGTCTTACAGTGATTTATCCGGAATACACCTTCCCCACAGCTATTTCTTCCGATGGTAAGTATGTTTCCGGAAGTCAGTTTGGAGGCATGGCGGGGTATTTATGGACAAAATTCGAGGGCAGACTGGATTTTGCTGGTGATGTTCAAGGCGTTTCAGATAATGGTTTAGTGGTGGGTACCTATGATTCAGAGTTTACATTTGATGGTTTTGAGGTAAACACTGCAGGGATTTGGGATCGCTCTACCCAGGAGTGGCAATTCTTAGGTATGAACCCAGATGTTCCGGAAATCTTTGGCACATTTTACAACACCGGTTATGGTATTACAGGCGATGGAAGCACAGTGGTTGGAATGCAGTGGTATCCTGATTGGGTTGTTAAAGCCTTCAAATGGACAGAAGCAGATGGTTACGAAATTCTTTCTCCAGACTTTTCGGCTAATACAAGAGCTAATGGTATTAGTGCCAACGGAAGCGTTATTTATGGATGGGCAGAGCCGAACTGGA
>RECE01000217.1 GCA_007694165.1 Bacteroidota bacterium | reverse complement strand
ACCGGATTGATTTGTACCAGATGCACCATATCGACCGTGATTGTCCATGGGATGAGACATGGCAAAGTTTTGATACGCTCATAAAACAAGGGAAAGTAGTGTATGTGGGTTCAAGCAATTTCGCCGGATGGGATATTGCCACTGCATGCCAGGAAGCCTCCAAACGGGGGTTTCTGGGATTGGTGAGCGAGCAGAGCATATACAATCTCGACAACCGGATGCTTGAGCTGGAAGTCATTCCGGCATGCCGGCATTACGGGTTAGGACTGATTCCCTGGAGTCCGCTGGCAGGTGGCATTTTGGGCGGAGCACTGGAGAAAAGCAAGGGGGTAAGACGCAATGACAAGAACCAGACTGAGCAGATAGAAAAGAAACGCGATAAACTGGAGAAATACGAGGGGCTGTGCAAAACAATCGGCCATCCTGCAGGAGAAGTTGCACTGGCATGGTTGCTTCATAACCCGGTGGTGACAGCACCCATTGTGGGGCCACGAACCCTTGAGCAACTGGAAAGTGCGGTACGGGCAGCAAGTATTCAGCTGGATGAAGAGGTGCTCAAAAAGCTGGACGAGATTTTCCCCGGACCCGGTGGCGAAGCACCTGTGGCGTATTCCTGGTAAGTTCACCCCGAATGACACCCTCTCGTCTTTTACAATTACCCTCTAAACAATGTAAGAATATGCATAATCGATTTCTTTTCTTCATGGTTTTTGTGCTTTTGGTTTTTGTTTCCTGCAAAAACAATCCTAAAGCGGATTCCTCTGACGACACGGCTGTTGATCCTTTCATGGAGCAGTTAAAAATTGAGATATACGATTCAATGGCAATTGCTATCATTAACCCCAATGTCACTTTTGAAATACTGGCAAAAGGTTTTTACTGGACCGAAGGCCCTCTCTGGGTTGATGAATTGCAGGCTGTATTGTTTTCTGATATACCTGCCAATACCATTTACAAATGGAGTGAAAAGGACAGCCTTGAGATGTATCTCGAATCTGCCGGCCATACCGGTGAAGAGAATAAAGATTCCGGCAAAGGTCCCAATGGATTGATACTGGACCATGAAAACAGGTTGGTGCTTTGCCAGCATGGAGACAGGCGAATTGCACGCATGGAGGCTGATCTGAAAAACCCTCAGGCACAGTTTATCACCCTTGCTGACACTTATGAAGGGAAGAAATTCAACAGTCCCAACGACCTGGTGATGGATCGTGCAGGCAATGTCTATTTTACAGACCCTCCTTATGGTCGACCAGGAAACAGAACAGGGGAAATAGGAATCAACGGAGTATTCAGAGTTGGTGCCGATAAAGAAGTTTATTTGCTGCTTGACAGCCTTAGCTGGCCCAATGGGATTGCCTTATCCCTGGATGAGCAGACCTTGTATATCAATCAATCGGATCCGGGAAACCCGGTTTTATACAGTTATGACATTGCCGGGGATGGATCTCTTGCAAATGGAAAAATTTTGTTTGACTTTCTGGCGCTTGCAGAAAATGGCAAGGGATTACCTGACGGATTAAAGATTCATAAAAGCGGGAACATTTTTGCAACAGGGCCTGGAGGAGTTCATATTATCAGTCCCGAAGGAGAACACCTGGCTGCCATCAAAACCGGAAAAGCAACTGCCAATTGTGCTTTTGATACCGGGCATGAATATTTGTACATGACAACAACCGATTTGTTGATAAGAGTGAAGCTGAAATAAATCTGATCGGGCAGGCTGGCATTGGGTTAGGAGGATATTCCGGGGCATACTGACCCCCTCAGGCTTTATTGCTGTCATCTTTTCCTTTTGGGCTTCTCTGTTAAAAACAACCCATATTTATTTTTTACATCTATATTTGAAGAAGAAATGAAAATTTAGCGTGGTTGTGAGAAGAACCGCCCTCAGGTGCCAAAAATAAAGTAAATGCTTGACCTGGAATTGCATACATTCACCCCTGTTGATCCGGTACTGAAAAAACTGATCAAATATTACTGGTTTATCAAAAGCAACAATGAAATAGAAATTCATGGTAAGCTTATACCCATGAACAATATTGATTTGATCCTAAATCTTTCCGCGCCCATCAGATACACAAGCAGTAAAGGTGAAGAGTCTTTCCAGGGCTCTCACTTTGCCGGGATACAAAACAAATACAGGGTTGTTCAGCAAAAAGGCATAGTGGACATTGTCGGCATTTCGTTTTTTCCAACAGGGTTTTATCCGGTCATTAAAATACCTCTGTCTGAGTTTGCCAATACTATTGTGGCAATGGATACTGTCATCCCGGGTTTTGAAAGCAAAATGGAAAGAATTGCTGAGATAGAATCAAACGAACAAAGAATTACTGCCATTGAAAAAACGCTTATGGGTCTTGTTGATTTACGTTTATTGCCTGAAAAGAATTATGATTTGCTTGTGAAGGACTTCTTAATGAACGGAGATTCAATAAATATTAAAAACTATTGCGAGCAACATTGTATTAACCACAGGACATTAGAGCGTTTTTTCAACAAATACGTTGGAACCACTCCAAAGAATTTTTTAAAGACCACGAAGTTCCAGAAAACAATGAATAGATTAAAAAACCGTGATTTTGATTCAATGACCCAAATAGGCTATGAATTCAACTATTATGACCAAACCCATTTTATAAACAGTTTCAAATCATTCACGGGAAAAACACCGTTAAAACAATTAAAACAGAATGATTTGATAATTCATTCTTTTCCGAAGAGATAACATGTCGGGTTTTTACTATTTTAAACCCGGTAAGAAGGGTTCCTTTGTCCATTATTAACTCATAAGAAAACAGATATGGAAAAGAAAGTAGTAACAGAGATTGTTTCTTTCGACATTGAAGCATCCCTTCCCAATGAAGCGTTTAAAGAGATTGTTAATTTGGTGGAAAGGGAATTTCACATGTTACAACCTGGTTATATTGATTCGGAACTATTAAAAGGGCGAAATAACGCATGGACAATGATTATGCATTGGGAGTCATTGGAAGAAGTTAAACTTGCTAGCAAAAGGCTAATGCAAAGCGAGATAGCTGAAAAATTCCGTCAGGCCATCATCCCTTCAACGGTAAAAATGAATTACTTAGAGCAGATTGCTACGTGGAGTAAGTAATTGGGGCTCTTGCCATTCCGGCGGATGCTGACCCCCTTTTTAGAATACAGAAAACTTTATACCAGAGCATGCAGCCCCTGATGGAAGCAGTAGGGTTCATCTGAAATATTTATGTTAAATTCAACAAATATTTGTTTTTTACATTTATATTTGAGGCGAAATTATATATGCATGGTTACTGAGGCAAACGCTCATCAGCAACCATAATTCATAAAACCAGACCCATAGCACCATCATGAACCAGGAAACCAATAGTGAATACGTAAAATTTTATTCTCTTGAGTCCATTTCACTTGCTACCTTTTTAGGAGGGCCCATTGCTGCTGCGATATTGATGAGAAGAAATTTTCTGAATGTCAATGAAGACAAAAAAGCCCTCAATACTTTGTTTATCGGGATATTATCTACCCTGTTGCTTTTCGTGGGAATTTTTTCGCTGCCCGAGTCTTTCTGGGACAAAATCCCCAATTTTATCTTACCGGGTATTTATACCGGAATCATTTTCATGATTGCAGAGCGGACACAGGGGCAGATGATAAAAGAGCATAAAGAAAGCAAGGGGAGTTTCTTTTCCGCCTGGAAAGCAACAGGAATAGGGCTGCTTTTTACCCTGATCATGTTGGTTGGAATTTTCGGTTATGTTTTTGCCTTTGATACAGAATTTGATTTTGACGCCCATTTGTATGATAACAAAATTGAGCAATTCATACAAAATGAGGAAGTGTCTGTTGCAGTCTTCAATAAATTCGGGTACCTTGATGATGAGGGTTTACTAAAAGAATTCAGAAGCGGAAAAATTCTCTGGGAAGAGAACTTTGAAATTACAAGGGAAATGGAAGCCATTGATAACTTACCTATGGAGCTGGTCGAGATTGTTGAAAAACTGCAAATATATTCGAGCCTGCGGATTGAGTTTTATGAATTGTTCATCAAAGCTATTTCAGAACAAACAGACGAATATGCCTATAGAATTGACCGTATAAGCAATGAAATAAATCAAATATTAGAAGAGCTTTAGGTGCTTCTGTTTCGCCCGTTAAGCTTGAATCATGCCAAGATTCATAAAAGCAAAATTATATGAAGACATACTTATCAGGATTGTTATTATTGGTTTGCGTAACCATGTGTAGGGCTGAAGATACAAATTCTTCGTACCGGTATTCGTTCAAAGTTTACGGGCTGAGTGTTTCAGAATCTTTTGAATACACCCAAAGATTTGGCATTGAAGATCCATACACCCGGATTACTGAAATGTCAAACTGGCGAATATTTCATCCCACTTTTGCATTGCAATGGAAAACAAAAGCAGATAACTATCAGGAAATTGAGATTACCTTTCTCGAAATCAACAGCAATGAATTACGGCAAATAGATGTTTTGTATCTCGATAATGCGTATAAAAAGTTTTTTGGAGGGATAAAAGTAACAACTACCCATTTATCCCTGAGATACGAATACATTTATCGTTTCACAAAAGCTGTTGATCGCAGATTTGATTTTTCCCTGGGAGCCGGCATAAATCCTTATTTCTTCAATATTTCTGAAGACCCTGTAATATCTAATCAGTTTCCAACCCATGAAAGAAATATGGGTGCATTTTTCCATGTTGTTCCCCGGATACAATTCAATCTCTCCAACAAATTGTATATGGACCTGAATGTGCCCTTTTGTTTGTTTTATTATAACCACAGGCGAATGGAAAGGGAAGACCCACAGTTAACAGAAGAACTGAAAATACTAACGTTTACTGACAATACACTACTGCCGGAAGTATATAGTGTGAGAGTTGGGGTAGGATTCAGGTTTTAACTCTTAAGGGCTTGACATTGCCATCCTTTGTACTTATATTTGTACATAAAAATGTACTAAAACGTATAGTTATGCTTACAACAACCATCTCAAGTTTCAGAAAAGATATAAAAAGGTATCTTGACAGAGTCACAGAGAACTATGAGACATTGATCATCAATCGTGGGAAAGATAGTGGTGTTGTGATCATGTCATTGGATGAATACAATTCGTTATGCGCTACACAACATGAGTTAGCATCCAAAACGAATGAGAAACGATTAGACTCCGCAATCAAAAAATTAAAAGAAGGTACATCGTTCGAAAAAGAGCTCATTGAGTAATGAAGTATATATTCGTTGATGAATCTTGGGAAGATTATCTCTATTGGCAAAAGACAGATAAGAAGATACTAAAAAGGATAAATGCCTTATTGAAGGATATTTCTCGCAAGCCTTTTGATGGAATTGGAAAACCTGAACCATTAAAATATAAGTACAAAGGTTTTTGGTCCAGAAGAATTGATGCAGAACATCGTTTGATATACCAGGTAAAGGAAGATGCGATTCTCATTGCCAAATGCAGATATCATTATGATTAGAATAAGCTGGTTGTAATGGATATTCCGGGCACCTGCTCATATATCGGGCTCGTCCGGTGGCGACTTTAAGCTCGCCTCCGGACTAAAATGAAATTATCACCTTTTAGTCAGGGCATGAACTGTAGTCATACCCTGACTTTTTTCTGTTCAGCCAGGGGAGAATTTTTGCCCGGTCGGGACTTTAAGTTCCCGTCCGGGCTAATGCAATGCTCTTTTCTT
>RECE01000213.1 GCA_007694165.1 Bacteroidota bacterium | reverse complement strand
AAGCAAATACAAAGGATGTATTTACCTGCAATTTGGCATAATGGAAGTTGCAAATAGGACATTCTTCTTCATGCTGGACATAATGTGGTTGTGTGTTGTCATCCCCGGTTACCGGAGCAGCATCCTGAGTGTGCGAACATGATCCACAGCAATGCGTTTCGTGGCTGTGCTCAAAAACATGTATCGACTGGTAAACCATCGGATACAGGAACAAAACAGCCAGGAGCAGCGGAAGAATATGTTTTATTTTTTGCAACATTGTTGCAAAGATACAGATTTATACAGGAATTAAAAAAAATGAACGGAACAAAAGATAAAATTAAGTTGATTTAAGATTTCCTGACTGAATGAATCTGTAAGGAGGCTTTCAGGAAAATAATCGACTCAACCCCGGAGTTGTTATAATATTAAGGTTTACCGGGCAAAAACTGCTTCATACCCGATGTAACGAACGGCAACACAGGGACACTGTTTCGGATTTTCAATTCTTCCCAAAAGTTGCTTTCGTTGGCCAGGAAAGCCAGGATACTTTCGGGAGCTACTTTTCCGAAGAGGCTGGAAAAAATCTGTTCACCGGAAAGCTTGTTGGTCAAAAGCACATCCAGCAAAGTCATGTCGTACCAGTGAAACATTTTTTCGTGAAGGGAAGGCCCTACAGCCGGGGATTGATTTTTCTTTAACCGGTTTACCACGTTTGCCACATGCTTCTGCACAAACTGAAAGGTATAGCCGGTGCTTGGCTTGGTAAACCCTCCGGCAGTACCCAGGTTGATGATCCTTTTCTCTTCTCCCAGGTATCTTTTAAACCGGGCCTTCGACATGGGAATCACCCCAAACTCTTTGTGGGTAATTTCATATTCGCTTATCTGCAGTCTTTCAGAGATGTATTTTTCCAGTTCGCTGATGTAATCTTCCTCTTTGAGGGTTTCGGGGCTGAACAAAGTATATTCTACCAAGGCTTCCGTGGAGCTGGTGGGCAACACGTACATAAAAGTGGTACCATGCTGCTGGTTAAGCCTGAAGTCCATCAAGGTGCCGATTTCGCTGTTGAAAACCGGGGTTGAAGACTTGATAAACCAGCCCATAAAGTGCTGCAGTAAGGTGTTTTCCTTGTTCATTACAGGATGAAACAAACCCGTGGAATTGAACACATACGTTCCCGTGTACTCACCTGCATCTGTTGTTACCACCGCTTTGTTTCCTTTTTCCTCTATGGCAGCAATTTTCTCATTCCGGAAAACCACATTGCTGTATTTTTCAACTTCTTTCAGCACATGTGCGTAGAAATCGCCCGACTGGATCATTTTATACCTGTATTCCTTCATCTTAAATTCCCGGGAAACATCGTGGGAAAAAAACTGAAGGGTTTGCCACTGCTGGCATACAATCGCATCGAAGGGTCCGGGCTCTTTCTCCCAGAAGCACCAGGTGCGGTCATTGGTATTTTTATTAACCGGATCAATTACCACAATATCCTTTTTGCTTAATACCTCATCCTGAAGCAAATGGTACAGTAAACTTAGTCCTGCCATTCCCGAACCTGCAATGATATAATCGAAATTTTCTTTCATGAAATGTATCGTTTTTCCTTAGGCCAATATACAAAAATTAATGGCCCGAAAAATGGCTCATCCGGTGCTTTCAATAAAAGCCCTGTTCACACCCGGTTAAACCCTTTCGTTCTCAAAATCCTTGAACAACATACTGGGCTGTATCCCATTATTTTTCTGGTACTTGCCACTGGTATAAGCATCATAATCCCCCTGCAGGCTATGATAGTATATCTGGCATACTTCCACCAACGGGTAAATAACCAGGGGCTGTATGACAAAGATTTCCAGTGTCCAATAGCCTTCAAAGCCCACATCGCCAAAGCCAGCGGTTACGTGAATAAACATTCCCAGCCGCCCCACACTGCTGCGTCCTTCGAGCATGGGCACCAGATTGTGGGTACGGGTATATTCATGGGTACGACCCAGGTAAAGCTTTCCAGGCTCCAGCAATAAACCCTCGTCGGGAATACGGATAAGTGTGGCAGTATTTTCTTTTTTCATGTCGAGCTGCGGAGCATCATACACCATCAACTCGTTGTGCAGTCGAAGATTGTAACTGTTGGGATTTAGCTGGGCAGCTGTAAAGGGCTCAATGTAAATGTCACTATTGATGCGCTTTTGAATTTCTTTTCCGCTGAGGATCATACACTTGGTTTTTATAAGGGAATTCCGGATTTAATTTACTAACCAGGAAAAGGGTCTTTAAAGGCTCCCGCTTCTCCAAAAACAAGTATTTCGTCATCTGTAAGTAAGCAGGAAGCCAAATCATTCAGGATTCCCTCCTTGTCCATATCCTGTCCGATAAAGACCAGTTCATTTTGGCGGTCGCCCCATTGTTTGTGCCATCTTGCCTCGATGGATTGCTGATTGGCTTCAAAAGCAGGAAACTTCATGCGTTCTGCAAATGGCATACTGGCCCACCATACTCCGGCTTTTTCCAACCGCGAAGAGCCGCCGGCCTGGCTGAAAATAAAAGCCTGATCGGGGCGGGTTGCCAGCCAGTATAATCCTTTAGAACGGATTATACTATCCGGGAAATCTTCGTTGATATATTTCCAGAGTCTCTCCGGGTGAAATGGCTTGTGGTTTTTGAAAACAAAGGAACTAATGCCATATTCGTCGGTCTCGGGGGTATGCTCCTCCAGTTCCAGCTCACGAATCCAGCCTGCAGAATTGGAGGCTTCATCGAAATCAAATAAACCGGTATTGAGAATCAATGAAGGATCAACCTTGCCAAAGGAAGAGGTAATAATTTGTGCTCCCGGGTTTAACTTTTGAATGGCTGCTTTGAGCAATCCAATGGCATCCTCAGTTACCAAATCGGTTTTGTTCAGAATGATTACATTGGCAAATTCCACCTGGTCGGTGAGCAGATCAACAATGGTACGTTCGTCGCCTTCCATGTCGGTCAGTTCACGCTCATGCAAGAGCTCATCTGACCCAAAATCATTAAAGAAATTAAAACAATCTACTACTGTAACCATTGTATCCACATAGCTGAAACGTGACAAATCGATGCCGCTCTCTTCGGAAGCAAAGGAAAAAGTTTGTGCCACGGGCACGGGCTCACTGATTCCGGTGCTTTCAATCAAAAGGTAATCAAAGCGGTCCTCTTTGGCCAGTCGTTCAACTTCAACCATCAGGTCTTCGCGCAGGGTGCAGCAAATGCAACCATTGCTCATTTCCACGAGTTTCTCCTCGGTGCGCGAAAGCACATTCTCGTTTTCCACCAGCATGGCATCTACATTTACCTCGCTCATGTCATTTACAATCACAGCTACTTTGAGCCCTTGCTTATTGTGCAAAACGTGATTGAGAAGGGAGGTTTTACCGGCACCAAGAAAACCGCTTAGCACGGTTACCGGTAATTTTTTCACTGAATTTGTTTGTACCATTGTATAACGTTGTTTAAATGTTGTTCACCATACGATTGTATAAATTTCCGGGTTTCCGGATGTGCGCTGTCTGTAAAAACTTTCAGTCGCTCCCGAGCCCATTCTGCGTTAGGGGAGATGTTGCACTTTATCAGGCAACTTTTCCATTCTTCAAAACTTTGAGGTATCATAAAAAACCTTTTTAAAACATATTTGCAACAATGTTGCAAATAAAATGTTCAGCAGCCCAAAAGTTATTTTTAATTCCTGGATTGGGAAAATCAGAATCAACCATAAATAAACCTCGATGGCGAGGCATCATTTACACCAATAGAAACAGCTGATATTTATACCATATTTCATTATTGATATTAATTTTGTGAAATGATATGGAAATAATATCTCCAAAAATACAAAATCAGTCATGGTGAAAAAGAAAGACAACCGCGTATACATAGACCGCTGGCTCGAAATCAAGCCTTATGACAAGCAAGTGATTACCGACAGTTATTATTTAAAGCTTTGTAATGAAGTAAAACAGTCGATGGTAAGCAGTGAGTATTACTTTGTACTCGGCCTGTATTACGATAAGGAGGATATTGATGACCTTGCTTGCTTCCTTACTTCCTATTTCGAGGATTTGATTTCCGGAACACAAATATGGAACACCTTTGTAAGACTTCACAAAAAACTATATGGCAAGTGGTTACCTTTTTACGAAACCAATGAGTATTTTGAGGAAGAGATCAATTTGCAGGATATTTCCTTTTTAATCTGGTATTATACAAACACCTTCCAAACTGAAAAATTCATTCATCCCAATAATGAGTTTATATTTCACTTATCAGAAAACGTTTTTCAGGTTTTTGATCGCGCCTGGGAATATGCCCCTGAAAATGAGTCCCTGAAAAAAATCTACCAAATTGCTGCGCATGAAACTGATTTTTACCTGGCACGGCATCTTATCGACAATGTATTATTCAGAACCTACCTTTTTTATACCGATACCGGGATTGACCTAAATGAGTCGTTGTTGAAAGTCATAGAAGAGTATTCTAAAGATCAGAATATTATGACCTATTTAAACGAAAGTCGTGACCATTCTGTTCATAATTTTCACACCAGATTACTTGGATTCACCGGTAAGGAGTGGGTTTCAGAAATCCTGAAAGAAGAACATCCCTTAAGCATTGAGTATAAAAACATGTCTAAAAAAATAAGGGGATATTTTCTTTACAAGGGACAGGATCATTACAACATTCATCTTGAGCATATTGCATCAGGAAGAAAATTTGATATTACAAAAAAATCAATCCAGAACCCTGAACAACTTAAGGAGATTGACACCATCGTATTCATGGGCATTGCAAGATGGATGAATGAGTGGTGGCATTCGGGTATAATGGTACAATCGGCATTTAATCCCGATGTTATCCTTGATCAAAAAAATTCCATTGAAAGTAGAAAAGAGGTTGATTTTCTGGATCAAGATAAAAAGGAAGTCCGGGAAATCCTGGATGCACAATTAATGAGCTTCAGAGCATTTAATAACAACGAGCAAATAGCATTTATGGAGTCCGGAAAGGTGGATTCATTCCTGAAGGAGTTTTTTGCTCATCACAACCAGTCTCTTAAACTTTCCGAAGAAGCTGAAAAGGAAGCAAAACAGAGGGCAATTGATGAAGGATATTTAGGTAATATGGACGAAAATAAAGGCATCCCTGATGTTGAAGAAGATGCATTGGTGTTTTTCAATCCCCAAAGTGGTATTGAAATAGCCTTTGGTGTTAACAGTGCTTTCCCTGCAAGAAACAACCCATTTTACGATGAGAAAGATAGTGAGGACGCTATCATGACGTTGTTTTTTAATGAGAATATTTCAAAAGAGTTGGTAATGTTTTGCATCGATAATTTCCAACATGACCTGGGGTTTTTCCGGGATAAAAATGGGGAACTGTTTCTTGAGCATTTGGATTTTCTGCTAAGATTCTTCAAAAAAGGGAAATACTTTACCAAACCAGCTATTACGCTAACGGGAAAGGTTTAGTAAAATAGCTTAGGGCCAGCGGCCATGAAACCTTTGTAGTCAGGAATATTTAAAATGACTTTTGCGCTGCGAAAATATTCCGGGAATTGAAACCAACAAAATGACAGCGCAATTTGCACAGAATAATAAGATTGGGGTTTACAAACTAAAATACTGGCAAGATTGCGTATCATCCTAAAACAAATAATGAATAAAGTACTCCTGACATTTATTTTTTCAGACTCCCAAAGATTTTCACAATTGTATTACCTTTGCC
>RECE01000078.1 GCA_007694165.1 Bacteroidota bacterium | reverse complement strand
GTGATGCTGCAGATGGAATTTAACATCCTCACTGAGATTGCCAAAAGTCTGGAGCAGGATAATGAAGTAGATATTTACCGGCTCATTGCTATCCTTGCCGGAAGCGAGTTTAGTGGTATGGTATCACGGATGTTGCAAAACCTGCAGGACTTGCTTATCGAGAGAGAACAGCTGTTGTACCAGGTTACGCCCGAAAGCAGTCAGATACAAGCCTTAAACCACCAGATTAATATCCAGCGAAAGCTTGTTGTTGAAAGTATCACTACCCTGAAAAACAACCTGGATGCACGTATTAAAGAAATTCTCAGCAAAATTGAAAGTTACGAAGGTATTCTCCTCAATCATGGTGGACGTTACAGCCTCATTGAATACAGTATGTTGCAGAGGGTGCATACCATCAATGAGCGTTTTTACAATCAGCTGGTGGAGAAGAAAGCAGAATATTCTATATCCAAAGCCGGATACGTTTCTCAAAGCGTAATCCTGGAAAGATCACGTGTGCCCGGACAACCCATTTCTCCCAAACCCAGGGGTGTTTATGCAAGCAGCTTGCTGGCGGCCCTATTCCTGGGAATAGGTGTGTTTTTGCTGAAATACCTGTTTTATAATGAAATCCCGTCGCTGCATGATATTCTTAAGTACACTCAGGCTCCTGTAATTGGTGTTATACCCAAATACAAAAGTGAAATTCCGCCCAACCAGCTGCTGGTACTAAAGAAACCAAAGTCATTGATTTCTGAATCTTTGAGAGCCATCAGAACCAACCTGCAGTTTATCAATAATGACCCGGGACCCAAGCTGGTAGCAGTAACCTCTACTATTTCGGGAGAAGGTAAAACATTTTTCGCCATGAACCTGGCGGGTATTCTTGCTTTCAGCAACAAAAAAGTGATTGTCATTGACTTTGACATGCGAAAACCTAAAATTCATCTGGGCTTCAACGTGGAAAACATCAACGGGGTAAGTACCATCCTTTCCAACATTGACACCATTGACGATTGCATACAACCTTCCAGGGTGAAAAACCTGGATTTTATTACTGCCGGTCCTGTGCCTCCCAACCCCTCGGAGTTGATTCTTACGCCGCGCATGGATGAAATGATCAACTATCTGAAATCAAAGTACGACTACGTTATTGTGGATAACCCTCCGGTAGGTATTGTTACCGATGGTATGAAAAGTATCCTTATGGCCGATTATCCAATTTATATCTTTAAAGCCAATTATTCCAAGCGGATGTTTATCCAGAATGTGAACAGACTTATTGGCGAAAGCCATATCAGCAAACTTTCTGTGGTACTCAACGCTGTTGACAAGGAATACTCAAGTTATGGCTATGACAAAGGTTATTCCTACGGCTATTATTATGGTGGTTATGGATCGGGATACGGATATTACGATGATCAGATAAACATTGTAAAACGCAGCTTCTGGAAGCGAATACTTGGTCTGGGCAGCAAAAAACTTTAGGAAAGAAAAACCAATGGGAATGAAAATTATTGAAACGGGATTCAAAGGATTGTTTGCGATTGAACCCGCAGTTTTTGAAGATAACAGAGGCTATTTTTTTGAATCCTGGAACAAAGATAAGTTTAGTAAGGCAGGGCTGAATGAAAATTTCCTGCAGGACAACCAATCCCTCTCGGGGGCCAATGTTTTGAGAGGGCTCCATTTTCAATTGCCCCCCTGGGAACAAGGCAAACTGGTAAGAGTTATTACAGGTGCTGTTATTGATGTTGTGGTGGATCTGCGAAAAGCCGAACCTACCTTTGGACAGCATTTCAAATACAAAATTACAGCAGCAGAGAAAAATATGCTGTGGATTCCTCCCGGATTTGCCCACGGGTTTCTTACCCTTGAGGAAAATACAATTTTCTTTTACAAGTGCACCCAGGTGTACAACCGTGAATCGGAAACTTCCATAGCCTGGTTCGACCCCGACCTTAATATTGACTGGGGAACAACAGAACCCCTGGTGTCAGAAAAAGACAAGGTTGCTCCCTTGTTCAGGGACTTCAAAAGTCCTTTTTAATCCATGTTGGCGCTAAACCAACGCAAGTGAAACTTTAAAATTAATGGTTGATGACTGATAACTTACTTCTTGTTTACAGTCTTTTTTTCGTGACTTCTCTGGTCTTCGCTTTGGTGATAAACCGGTTTTTGTTGAAATTTTCGCGCAATCTTGGTATCAGAAATACAAGTGAAACGATTATACGATGGAGCTCTACTTCAAAGCCTGCACTGGGAGGGATATCCTTTTATATTATCTTTCTGTTTTCGGTCATTTTTGTATCTTTTCTTATTCCCAATGAAACAGATTTCTTTAACCTTCAGACCTTAGGAGTGATTGGGGTGGTAACCATTGGGTTTCTTACCGGCTTGTTTGATGATGCTTATAATACGCACCCCTGGATCAAGTTTTTCTCCCAGTTGCTATGCGGGATAGTGCTCATTGTCAGCGGTACCTCCATTGCTATTTTTGACAGCCAGTTGCTCAACTACGCAATTACCATTTTCTGGGTGGTGGGGATGATGAACAGTATTAACATGCTTGACAATATGGATGGTATCACTACCATCGTATCTCTTTCGGTGGTGGTAACGATTTTTGCCGGGATTCTGTTGCGCGGGCAACTAATGGATCCTATTATTGTGATTGTGCTGGGAATGATAGCGGTATTGCTGGGATTTTTATATTACAACTGGCATCCTTCACGGATGTACATGGGGGATACAGGCAGTCAGTTTCTGGGTGTTTTGCTGGCAGTGCTGGGTATTAGTTTCTTCTGGAATGGAGAAGGCTTTTCAGGTGATAGTACGTCTTTAATGAGGTTTCTGTCGGTAGCCATTGTTTTTGCTCTTCCCATCATTGATACCACAACCGTATTTTATAAAAGAATTGCCCGCGGACAGTCTCCCTTCGTGGGTGGAAAGGATCACACCACACACCATTTATCTTACCTTGGGCTTTCAGACCAGAAAGTGGCCCTGTTATTTGCAGCTCTATCACTGGTTTCCTTTTTCCTGGCTGTATCCATGACCCATTTTATTCATACCTGGAAGGTTATCCATCATGTTTTGTTTGGCTCGTACTTCGTGGTTCTGTTTGGGTTTCTTTTCATTGTGGGTAATATGAATAAGGACCGGAGTCAATAGTCTTGTTGCCTGTCATTGTCTTGAATTCAGTTAAAAGGTCACGTTGAAAAGTAGCTGGAATGTATAATCATTATAAGATGTGAAGGCTGTCTGAACTCCCAGGGCAATAGGCGCATATATGCCCAGTAAATGCATATCGCCGGTAAGGGAAAACCCCCAGGAATATAATGTCTCACTTTGTATAGCCGATGGATTGTTCCTCTCTGGAAAAGGTTTAGCCAGAGCATGGTCATAAAAAAGTGATGTGCGCAACCTCTTCAGATACAGCAGATAGGGTATGCTTATGTCTGGATAGAGCAGGGGAAATGCATAATCAGCTGAAAAGGTTCTCAGTTGCCGATGACTCTGGCCGCTGATACCTCTGGGATACCCGATAATATTTCCAAAGGTGTAAATAATGGGCAGGGTTTCCGCGGTTATTTCATTAACCCCCCGCTTTCGGTCTTGATAAGCTCCTGATAGTCTGATGCCATGGTGTCGGATCAACCCCGGGAAAAAAACCGTTCCCCGCATTGAAAATACACTACCCATGTCCCATTCTCCCAGCGGCGTATGCCGGTAGTTAATATCTAAAATCTGTGCCTGGCGGGGGAAGATATCCCTTGCAACGCTCCTTCTTTGCCTGTATGCCAGCAATCTGTATTCCTGCGGATAAAAGCGTGTGGGCTCAAATTCGAAGTATCGGTTGTTGCCCACAAAAATGGAGTCAGGAGTCTGGGGGCTGCGGGCAAAATCATTGATTCCTATCCTGAAAATAGGGGTTACCCCGTAAAAGAATTGTTTGTGCTGGTATCGCAAGGGTACAGAGAATGATAAACGATAATTGTTTTCCTTAAACCTGAATCTTCGCAGTTCATCTTCAGCAGTCAAATAATATAAGTGCCGGTCTCCTGTCTCAGCTGTGATTCCCACTACCGGATACCATCCATGATAGGAGTATTGTCCGATAAATCTTCCGGTCTCTTCGTTCATATCCCACTTATAGCCCAGTTGCGCAAAGGAGGTGCTCAGTTTGTTCTGAAAAAGCAACGAAGCTCCCGGCTCAACTTCCATCAAGTCCACATTGATGTGAGCCGGCACCCAGCTGTGCAGATGGAAGAGGTTTTTTACCCGGCTGTAAGGCTTTATATCGTGTTCCGTTCGGGTTACATTTTCCGGGCCAATTATAGCGTTTTCCTGTTCGGCCAGTATTTTGTAGAAAGCGACCGAATGATCTTCAACATCTTTCAGGGGGTTTCTTTCAAAGTTTCTGGCATCAAGGGTTGTAAGCTGATACCCGTCTGCTGTATAGTTTGAAAAGGCGAGCGTGTTGGTGGAGTTGGGTACAGCATTCACGGCTCCAAACTCTGATGACACCAGTTTTTCTGCCAGGGCAGTTCGTCTTCGGTAAATGTAAATATTGTCTATGCCCGACCAGGTTGCATTGAAAATTACATCTTCGCTCATGTATCGGGGTGATGAAATATCAGCATCTTCAGCATGCAGTAAAGTTTGAGAAACTTTATGTTCTGTAATAATCTCCTCCAGCCTCTTGCCTTTACTGTTCAGCGCAACAAGGGTGATTTTACCACCTCCGGGGTGCCATGCCGGCTGCATGATAAAATCATTGTTTTCGTAAGAAAAACGCCAGACTTCCTCCCCGGTTATGGCACTGAGTATCACCAGTGAATTGGTGCCCTCAGGTGAAATTTCAACAGCTGCAATTTGATTGCCATCGGCAGAAAGGGCAGGGGAGAAGAACTTTCCTTTGCGGGTAATGCGTTCCCTTTCCCTGGTATAAATGTTATAGATTACAATTTCGGCATAGTTGCGGTGTTCCCACCTGGGATCAGGATTGTACTCACTCCAAACCACTTTACCGGCCGCATAGTCAAAGGAGTTGGGAAATACAGAGCCGGGGCGGAAAAGAACTTCTTCGTTTCCTTCCAGGTCAATGGTTACCACAGCTGGGATATCCCGCATACCTGTTTTGAGGGCCACCAGCAAGGAATCGTTGATCCATCGGGGGTAACGATAATTTGCGTGAAGTTTCTGGGATTTGCTGATGGTAGTGAGAGGACTATAACTATGATTCTCCATCTGTTGAGTCCATTTTTGTTCCAGGTTTCGGAAAGTGTGATTGTAAAACCTGGTCTGTCCCCGCCCGAATTGTCTTCTCATTTCGGCTGAAAACGGATACAATCCCCAAGGCCTGCGTGCCACATTATCGGGCATGGGAGCCCAGGCGTTTGCTCCATATTCGGCCCTTGCTGCTGCCACAAGCTGATAGCCCAGTTCATAGTAGTTGGGTACAAAATCTTTATAGGATCCCAATACAGCCTTGTCGTATGAGTATCTTCCCCTGGTGAGCACCTGGGCTCTCAGCCCTTGTTCGAACCCAGGCAAGCGTCCTCTTCCTGCCGAGGTAAGTGCCGTTTCTGTTGCCACGGCATCACCTTCCAGAAACCATAGTGGTAGGTGCCCCACCACCGCCCCTGTTCCTACTTCCCCGAAAAGGATGCCCAGCAGCCGGGTCAGTCCCTGGTTGAGCTTGTCTATTTGTACCACATGCCTGAATTCATGTATTACCAATCGTTCCATCCAGTCATG
>RECE01000263.1 GCA_007694165.1 Bacteroidota bacterium | reverse complement strand
TATTCGTGAGCAGGAGAAGCTGGTATGGATGTATTCATCGTGGCTGAATAAATAAAAATTGGATCAATTTCCTCCCGGAAAAGCATCTTAACACTTTTCCCTGATTAAACAAAACCGGCGTGATCATAAAAAACTGATCACGGCGGTTTTTTATGTTAAACTGGCTGCTCTTCAGATTTTGGTACTGGAGAGGTTGTTGGAAAACGGCATTATGTTATACAACGTATATCAATCAGTTACACGCTTACGAATAGGATATCCCCCTACGAAAAACCTCCCCCACACCACAGTATTCCCTAGTAGCAATATACGTGTTTACCCTTATTGCTGCAAGTCGCAGATTAGGGTATTTTTGTCTTAGAATTAACCGTGTTCGTGGGGTTTATTCGGAAATGGAAAACAAATTTAATCACAGGTTTGAGATTATCCGACAATGTTAATATAACCTGAAAAAATCAATTCTATGAAATTTTTTTTATTATTTAGCATATTTATAGGATCTTGTTTTACCCAAAATCTAATTGCACAAGCAATTACCTATCATTATTCAGCCAATACTGGCAATTGGGCAACCCCCGCAACATGGGAGTTAAATAACCCACCAAATGCAATGAACAGATTAAACATTAACATTTTCGCCAATCACACTGTAACCCATTATGGTGACCTGGTGCTACAAAACAGTATTACCATTAATGTGCATCCAGCCGGAAATCTGATTATCGATGGAAACGTTAATATTGGCAATAATAGCCAACATCCTTTTAGTTTCGAGATCAATGGCACTGCCACCATACATGGAAACCTTGACGGATATGGTAATATTATTGGGGATGGAGAGTTGCACATTATTGGGGATGGAACCATAGGTGAGAATATGAACTATGATGTTTTCGGTGGGATTATTTTTATCAACGGATCTCCGCTTCCAATCGAATTAGTTTGCTTTTCTGCAAGTACAATTGAAGAAGGTGTTTTACTAAACTGGTCGACCGCAACCGAGACGAACAATATGGGCTTTAAAGTACAACGCCTGGAAAATGATATTTGGCAAACCATTGGCTTTGTGCCTGGCAATTACAACCACAACGGAGTTTTACACTACAGTCACACAGATTTCTTTCCCCTTGAAGGGATAAATTACTATCGTCTCAAACAAATGGATTTTGACGGAGCATTTGAATTTTTTGGTCCCGTGGCTGCCTGGCACGGTATTGAATTCCCTGAAGTATCCATTCAAATAATGAAAACCTCCGGAAACATTTACATTGTAGTGCCCGGGCATGATTCAGGTCAACTGGAAGTATTCGACATACAAGGACGTCTGCAAATGTCGGCCGTTGCAGGAGGTCAAATTCCGGTTAATCTGGGCAAAGGAACTTATTTCGTTCGTTTTAACAATGGTTTTAAAACGGCAACTGCCAGGTTTATCATCTGATACAAATTTGACCATAAATAGTTAAAAGGTGTCTTATTCGACACCTTTTTTTTATTGCGCCCATCTTTATAATTCCCATCAGCTTGCGAAACTATTTCTATCTTTATCGCATCAAATTCGACCGATATGAACAAACAGCCATTAGTAGAAAAAGCCTCCGGAGAGAAGGAACCTTTTGATCCGGAGAAATTGCGCAATTCGCTTCGCAGAGCCGGCACATCCGATGATATTACGGAAGAAATAGTTGCGGGGATTTTACTCCAATTGCAACCAGGCATGCAAACCAGCGAAATATACAGGAAGGCGTTCAGCATGCTTCGCAAACACAAAAACACCAATGCTGCCCGTTATAGTTTGAAAAAAGCAATTATGGAGCTGGGGCCATCAGGATACCCCTTTGAAGAATTTGTAGCACAGGTACTGGCTCACCAGGGGTTCGACATACAGGTAGGAGAAATCATGCAGGGGCGCTGTGTTACCCATGAAGTGGATGTAGTAGCTACCCACAACAATACCCAGTACCTGGTGGAATGCAAATACTACAACAGCCAGGGGAAATATGCCAATGTGAAGGTACCATTGTATATAAAATCGCGGGTGGATGATATCATATCTTTTCGGGAGAAGCTGCCTGAGTACAGAGAAACACGTTTTCATGGCTGGATTGTCACTAACACACGATTTACTGATGACGCCCTGCAATTTGGCAGATGCGCCGGATTGCATATGCTCAGCTGGGGTGTCCCCAAAAATAAGAGCCTGAAAGACATGATTGAAAGCACAGGAGTTTTCCCGGTTACGGTTCTTACCGGACTCAACGCCAAACAGAAAACCTATCTGCTTGACAAAAAAGTAGTTTTGTGCAGGCAGTTAAGAGAAAAGGAATACCTGCTCAATGAGTTAGGCTTTCAGGGTAGCAAAAAGAGAAAAATTCTACAGGAAATTGATGACCTGCTGTAACCCTGGAGATAATCTGGTCGCTGAGCTTGTCGAAGCGCGTATCTCTAATGGATAATTACCACTCGTTTCGACAACAGTTGTTACAGTGAGCTTGCTGAACTGCACAACGCATAAAAAAACGGACGGGAAGTACCCGTCCGCATGGTTCTGGTGAACAATTTGCTCAAAAATAAAGGGGTTTTAGTTGAGCGGGTTAGCGGTCATTTTGGCCGTAATTTCAAATACGATGGTAAAGTCTGCCGGGACCTCATTAATGCTGACATCAAGAAAATACATCAGAGAATGAGGAGCAACCTCAACAAGGTCTTCAAGCTTGCTTACCCCCTCAGTGTTGATAGGGAGATCTACCGGGCTGTTAAGCAATTGATGCAGGGCTATGTTTTCTAACTGCACCATGGTTTTCGCATCTGACCCATCAGGATTGGCTACCTGAAGCTGCAATGTATTCATCATTTGTTCTTCGCTACCAGTAAAAGATTTAAGCCAGTATTTTACTCCCTGGACTTCTATACTCTTTATCTTTGAGCCGTATTGATTAATAAGATCCTGCTCCTGGGAAAGATTCACCAAAGAAGTAAGTTCTGCGGAAGTTTCTTCTGAATAAACAACAAACTCATGTTCAAAAGTAAACGTTTCGCTAACGTCAAACAGGTCATCATCGCAAGCCTGCAGTAATAAGAAGCCGCTCAGGACTACTACGGTAAGGATTTTAAACTTTTTCATAATTGTGTGTGTTGATTAGTTTTTGTTTCTACAAAGATACATATAAATCCGTTTAAACATGTTAATTCACGATTCTCATATATGTAATTACAAGTTTGGAGGTATAGATGGGTGCAAAAAAGGGTGGTTGATGGTTTTGATCAACAATGACAGCCATCATTATACTTTGGTTCACCCCATCACGGAGCTAACAAATATTCTTTCGGGACATATCCGTGTACTTGTGGATATGCCAGTGGGATTGCTGAGTTCAGGATTGACATTTACGGGTAACAGACCCTGTGATGTGGCAGCAAGAAAACTTTTGGGTGTAAAACACACTTCCATCTTCAATCCTCCCTGTATAGAGGCATTGCATGAAAAAAGTTATCAACAGGCCAGTGAGACCAATTACAGGATTCTGGGAAAAAAACTGAGCAAACAAAGCTGGAATATTGCTCCGAAAATCAGGGAAATCAATGCTTTTCTGCATCTTAATCCCCACTGGAGGGGAAAAATTCTTGAGGCACATCCTGAGTTATCTTTCCAACAACTTAACGGAAGTATTCCCTTACAATTTTCGAAAAAAACCAGCGAGGGGATAGAGGAACGACTGAGCATCTTACAAATATACTACCCTGCCTCCGAAATTCTTTTCAGCAATATGCTTTCAGACCCAGCCCTGAAAGGCCATGCAGCAGCTGATGATATGGTTGATGCTATCTGCCTGGCTGTGCTCAACCGGCACCGCAGTGCGAATCTGGAAAACATCTCAGACATCTACCCCGAAGACTCGCTGGGCAACAGAATGGGAATATGGGTATAATTTGGAATTGAATCAACAATGCTGATATCATCTCACCCGTAGAGCAACAAAAAAAACCGGCCTGATGGAGTGCATTATTGAAATGCATTTCCCAACTTCAGGCCGGCAACTCACCACTAAAACAACACTATAAAAATGAAGAGTAACAAAAAACCAAACTACTTAATCTATACAATTTGTCTATTTATTTAAAAAATTTGCTTTTCAGAATAACGGTATATATTAATTCACCCAGAAAGGGATGTTGGCAGTTCCTGCGTGGTTATGTTCATCTGTAACGTAGACCAGAATACGGTAGGCCCCTTTTTTTGCGGGAGCCTTGAATGTAACCTCTGATGTACTGGCAGACAAAATCAGTCCTTCAATAGTCACGGGGCGAGGTTCAAAATCACCTCCTTCACTGAGTTCTTTGGGTTCAGGCATAATTTCCGCTCTAACACTAAGGCTGCCATTGTTGGAGTGTTCAACTTTAAGCACTGCGGTGTAATGCCCTCCGGCTTCCAGCATAACATCATCAAAACGGCCCCCTTTACCGACGATGGTAATATCTCTCATTCTCGGGGCCAAGATGTCAGGCCAGTTTCCGGTCCACAGGTATTCCATTATATTGATCGGTTCGGTTTTTTCTCCTTTCTCGGTAAAAAGCCCGTACCAGGTAGGAGTGCGTTCCTGCTTCTGACCCCAGAGAAAAACATATGACCCCATGCAACGGGTATCATCAGCCAATAAAACCTCCTGGTAACGCAACTTGATAGCTTCTGCTTTTTCGCTGGATGTTTGTTCGATAGGGGAACCCCATTGTGTTTCAGGCATTTCCCAGTGACCTGTAGGTCCCCACTCGGTAACAAGGTAGGGGCCGTCGTAACCTGCATTTTTGAGTCTTTGCTCAAGATTGATGAGACTTCCGTAAAGTTGAATAGAGAGAAAGTCGATATCAGGGCAATTTTCAGCAATGTATTCCACCTCATCCCGGCCAATCCCTGCCAACATGGTGGTTACAACATGATTTCCATCCACTTCTTTGATCATTCGGGCAATATCATTCACTGCATCCCATACACGTTTATTGGTATACCTTAGATTGAGCTCATTGCCGATTCCCCAGCCAAGAAGTGCCGGATGGTCCTTTAACTCTATAACCTCCTCGCGTAACCTTGCCAGTTGTGCTTCCACGGCCACTTCATCATCATAATCAAAGCCATGGCGTTCCTTTGCCACATCCAGACCCATCATCACCATGAGACCGTTTTCCCAGGCTAGATCAAGAGCTTCAAGCCCTGATTGCGTGTCGGTACCAGTACTCCACGTACGAAAGGAATTACCGCCGTGTGTTGCTATTTCATAGCATGCGCCGTATTGGCAGCCGGCTCCTTTCACATAGAATTCCTCTCCATTTACATACAATCTGTATCGCCCGTCAACGTTTCGCATTTCCACTATAGAGGGTTCTTTTGACATGCTTTCTTTTCCGGTTTGATTCTCAGTATTACATGCCATAAAAAACAAGGCTGTAATTAAAAAGAATATATTTATTGTTTTCATAGTTCTTGTTTTATTTTGAATCTTGGGTTTTCAATTAGTCGGCCCTCGTTTCTTAAACCATTAAGTAGGTGAAGTTCGAAAATTATTTTAGTATCAGCTTTTCTTCCAGTTCTTCCAGCGATTTGCCTTTTGTTTCGGGCACAAACCGCCAAACGAAAATAAGTGTAAGCAAACCGAAAAATGAATAAATCAGGTATGTATTTCCGGAACCCATGTATTCGAGTTGAGCAGGAAAAACAGTAGCAACTGAAAAGCTCACAATAGAGTTCCAGAATCCCATGATAGAAATGGCCAGGCCCCTGAGTTTATTGGGAAATATTTCAGAGAGCAGCGTCCACATCACAGGTCCCATGCTGATGGCAAATGAAGCAACAAACATGAGCAGTCCGATTAATATCCATATACCGTTGATGGTAATACTGTGCTTGAGGATGATTTCTTTAAAACTGTTATAGGTATCTTGCCCAACTTTTTCTTTTACCTGTTCGAAAAAGGCCACTTCATTAACGAATACCTGACCCTTCAGATCCTCCAGCCCGGCAATATTATCCAGGTGTACTTGCAAAGGACTCATCTCTACGACCTCTTCCGTAAGCGCCTTCATGGAAGCTTCATCAATATTGTATTTGGCATTGTGGAAAGAGAATCCAACAATGGCGAGGGAAATACAAATCCCCGTAGCACCGATGTATAGCAGGGGTTTACGGCCAAGGCTATCAATGAGAAACATGGCCACCACGGTCATAACCACATTGGTAACCCCCAGAATGGCAGCCTGCAGGAAGGCGGCATCTTTTCCACCCCCTGCCATTTCAAAAATCATGGGGGCATAATAGAAAATGGCATTGATGCCGGTAATTTGCTGGAAAAAAGCAATGCCGAATCCAATAATCAATACCGTTTTCATGCGGGAAGAAAAAACATCTGACCAGCGCGCTTTGTCTTTATTGACCTCTTCTCTGAGGCTTTTCTCGATTTCCCGGTATTCAATGATTGACTGGGCTTGTCCGTGCACTTTAACCAGCACACCAAGCGCCTCATCTTTGACTCCTTTTTGCATCAACCAGCGGGGACTTCGGGGAACAAAAAACAACAACAGGAAGTACAACATGGCAGGCACAGCCTCCACACCCAGCATTATTCTCCACTTCATATCGGGATCGGCAATGGTTTGCTGGAAATAGTAGTTGGAAAAATAGGCAATCGATATTCCCAATACAATGTTGAGCTGATTAAAGGTAACCAGGGTACCCCTGAGTTTTCGCGGTGCAATTTCCGCGATATACATGGGAGCGACAAGAATGGCTATCCCTACTCCCAGTCCTCCGATGATACGGGCAGCAAGGAAAACAGCTATGTCGCCGGCAAGGGCAGATGTAATAGCACTTACTGTAAATAATAAAGCTGTAAACATCAGCATCTTTTTGCGTCCAAAACGGTCCGCCAGTCTCCCTGCAATGATATTGCCCATGATAGCACCCAAAATGAGCGAGCTAACCGAAAACCCTATCAGCATAGAGCCGGAATCTAACCCGAATGTCTCACGGTAAAAAGGAACAGCACCCGAAATAACCGCACTGTCAAAGCCCAGGAGGAAGCCTCCTAAAGCCACAATAAGCGATATAAATATGGTATACGTTTTTTGAGTCATTGGATTTGATGGTTCTGAGGTTTATACTTTATATTATGTTAGTCTTGTATTTCAAAAGCCGTTTTAAGCCCTGAACGGGAGTCAGTTCCTACCCACAAATGGTATTCTCCCGATTCAACAACATACTCCATGTCGGGATTATGAAATCCTAAGTCGCGGGTATTGAGCTTAAAAGTAATTTTCTTCTGTTGCCCGGGAGAGAGTTTCACTTTTTGGAAATCTCTGAGTTCCTTTACCGGGCGGACTCTGCTGCCGAAAAGTTGCCGGGTGTACAATTGCACCACTTCAGCAGCTTCCACGTTGCCTCTGTTTTCCAGTGTTACAGTAATTTCAAGAACCTCTCCGGACTGAATCTTTTGTTTTTCAAGGGCAAGATTTCTCAATTCAAAGGTTGAGTAACTAAGCCCATAACCAAAAGGATACATGGGCTCGAAACCATAATCTAAATAATGTGAGGTATTGCCCAATGAATATTGAACAGCTTCCTCGGGAATATCGTCAATGTGCACCCATGTGTCATAAGTTGCAGGTTTTCCGGTATTTTTATGGTTGTAATAGATGGGGATCTGTCCCACATGACGCGGGAAGGTTACCGGTAGTTTACCTGAAGGAGACACTTTTCCGAAAATCAGATCCGTTATTGCTGGACCTCCCATGGTGCCGGGATGCCAGGCATACAATACTGCATCCATGAGCGGCTCAACCTTTTCAAAGGTAACCGGACGACCAGCCATGATAACAACCACCACCGGTTTTCCCTGCCCTGCCACAAGCTGCACCAGTTCTTCCTGCGCACCCTGCAGGTCAATATTGGCAAGACTGTGGGCCTCGCCCGACAGGATGGATTCCTCGCCCAGGAACAACAAAACCACATCCGCTCTTCTTACATCGCGCAAGATGGCTTCGGGGTTGGTTATTTCTTTGGATCGACTCAGGGGCAAAGCCCTGTGGTAAAGTATTTCTCTGCCGGTTTCAGCGGCCAATTCACGAAGCGATTGCAATGGGGTTACAGAATGTTCTTTATCACCGTCAAACACCCAGGTTCCCATTTGATCATGAGGAGCATCTGCCAGTGGTCCGATAACGGCAATGCGCTTAACATCATCAGAAAAGGGAAGTGCACCATTGTTTTTTAAAAGCACAGTGCTTTCAATGGCCATTTGTTTTGCTGCTTCCAGGTGATCAGGATTCAGCAGTTCGGGAAATTCTCCAAGAAAAGGGTACGGATTGTCAAACAATCCCAGGTCGTATTTCATACCCAGGATTCTTCTTACAGCGTCATCAATTTGTTTTTCATTGATACGTCCTTCTTTCACGAGCTCCTGCAGATAATTTTCATAGGCTGTGCTGGCCATTTCCATATCCATGGTGGCTTGCATGGCTTTATATGCAGCCTCCTTGTCGGTGGGGGTATAACCATGAATTACCATCTGAATCAAAGACTCCCAGTCGCTGAGCACTACCCCGTCAAACCCCCACTCATTGCGCAAAACATCACGCATAAGTGGAACATGGCCGGTTGCAGGAATGCCATTGATATCGTTAAAAGCTGTCATGATGGAGGCAGCACCTGCTTCTATGCACATTTTAAAGGGAGGGAGGATTACATCAAAAAGCTCATTTTCGGGGATATTGGCAGTGTTGTAGTCGCGTCCACCTTCGGCCCAGCCATAAGCGGCAAAGTGTTTTACACAAGCCGCGATGGTGGTGGGGTCCGCAAGGTCACCACCTTGAAAACCCCGTACCACAGCGGATCCAAACAAACCATTCAATAAATGATCTTCGCCAAAACTCTCGGCGATGCGTCCCCAGCGGGGATCGCGTGTTACATCTACCATGGGGGCAAAACTCCAGTTTATACCCATGGAAGCTGCTTCAACAGCAGCTATTCTTGCTCCCTTCTCCACCAGATCCGGATTCCAGCTCGCGGCCTGACCCAAAGGGATGGGAAAAATCGTTTTATAGCCATGAATCACATCACGACCAATCAATAAAGGTATGCCCAGGCGGCTTTTCTCTACGGCAAGTTTTTGCCATTCATGCAATCTCTCAGGATTGGGTTCATTGAGGATTGATCCCAGCAAACCTTTGGAGATAAGCTCACCCAACTGCGGATGATCTGCGTTCTTTTGCATCAGCTGACCTACTTTTTCCTCAAGTGTCATTTGAGAAAGCAGCTCTTCTACTTTCTTTTCCTTTTCTTCCATTGATCCCGAACCGGTGCAACTCATAAACATAAAAGGGGAAATAATAATTATCAATGACAAGGTGGCTAATAATTTCCGGAGCGTCTTCATAATCCTTTTTTTTTGAAAAAATGAGTCAAAAACCAGGTGTTGATGACAGAAATAATCATCACTGAATGGGTTTGAGTATAGTATACCTAAGGATGCTTACCCTTTGTTTTTCAGATTCTTCCCAACCGCCTGCCGGAGATGAAAGATTCAATTCTTTCATTATCCGGCAGGTGGGAAGTGGATATATCAGACTAAATTAATACCCGTCATTTTGAGTAAAGGCTCCTTCCATTAAGTCAACCTCTGTTTGCGGTATGGGAAGGAAACCCCTTGTTGCAGGGTTGAAGGTAACATCAAAAATCTGCTGGTCGCCTTCATAGTTGGGTCCCCTGATGCCTGAATGTGTAAATTCCTGGTTGGCATAAGCCATGCCCCTTCTTACGACATCGTAAAAGCGGATTCCTTCCAGGGAAAGTTCCAGACGGCGCTCGCGGAGAATATTCTCCAGGGTAGCCGGTACACTTTCCAGTCCTACGCGAGCTCTTACCCTGTCGAGGTACTCCTGTTTGTTGGGGCTGTCAAGTTCGGCAGCCATAAGCAGTACGTCGGAAAAGCGAATCACGCGGTGATTGGCAGTACGGTTCAATTCAAACTGACCGCCCGATCCCCAGTGTTCGGCATCGGAGCTGTATTTTTTCGAAAAGTATCCCGTATGCTGGTATCCTTTGGTAAGGGTTCCGTCAATTTCTTCCTCTGTGAGAATGGTATGCTCAAACCGCGGGTCACCTTCCATAAACATCGCCAGTTTGTGGCTTACCGTACCGAAACTCCAGCCACGATTCCAGTTGCTGGAACCGGCTACTCTGGGTCCCTGCATTTGAGCGGCAAGGTTGCCGTTTCCACCACGAATGTATTCCCAGGCCCACCATTCGGGTGAGTCTCCGTAAGAAATTTCGAAAACTGACTCAATTCCAAATTCACCCACAAGACTAAAGTTGTGAGAATAATCTTCGAATAAATCAAGTCCGCTGTTTTGGATAAGGTCTTCCAGTTGAGCCAGTGCATATGCACGGTCAACGGTTACATTTCCTGCAGAAAGGTTGCCGCCATACACTCCGTTGTAAAACAGAAAGGTACGCGCAAGCAAACCCTGGGCAGCCCATTTGGTTATTCTTCCTTGCTCACCGGCCGGCACTGTTTCGGGGAGATGGGCAATGGCTTCTACCAAATCAAGGGCAATCTGATTGTAAACTGCTTCAGGGGTACTCTGGGGCTGGATGTATTCAGATGGTCCGGTGATGGTTTTCAAAATCAGGGGTATGTTTTCGAAAAACCGCACCTGCTCCAGATAGAAGTAAGCCCTCATAAATTTGGCTTCAGCAATGGTTCTTCTTTTGAATGCATCACTGGCTTCAATGCCGTCAATTATCTCCAGGTAGAGATTAGCCCTGTAAACTCCAATGTAGTTTTTTATCCAGATGGAATGAGCTACCACGCTGGTGGTGGAAATATTCCATTGATTAAGCTGATTGAAGTCAGCCCCGTCGTTGGCATCACCCCCTCCGGCAAAAGCATCATCAGACAGCACATCAGATACTGTTATAAAAGGAGCCCAGCTTATCCCCGGAGTGTCCTGGTAGGTCAGCACATCATAGATGGCGACCAATGCCTGATAGGCTTCCTCCTGGGTACGGTAAAAGTTGGTTGTTACCTCCTCGTCCAGAGGCTTGAGTTCGAGAAAATCATCACTGCACGAATAAAAAAGTGTAGTGAACAGCAAAGCTGCAATTGTGGCAAATATTTTATTTTTCATTGTTGTCAGCTATTTAATGAATTAAAACGAAATGGAAGTTCCCAGTCTCCAGGTGCGGGCATGGGGATAGACTCCGCGGTCAATTCCGATATCGAATGAGCTCATGGCTCCAATTTCAGGATCTGCACCGGTATAATTGGTGAGGGTAAAGAGGTTTTCAGCAGAGATGTAGAATCTCCAGGAGTTGGATCTGATTCTGTTGAGCACGGTTCTGGGCAAGGTATATCCAATCTGGATGTTTTTTACCCTAAGGAAAGAACCATCTTCAATATAAAGATCAGAAACTCTTTCATTGTTATTGGTATCTCCCCAGGTGTATCGGGGTGTAGTATTGGATGTTCCCTCGCCGGTCCAGCGGTCTAAGGCATCTACCGTGCGGTTGGTAAACCGCAGGTCGCGACGTTGTATCCCATTGAAAATATCGTTTCCATAGGATCCCACCAGCAGGAAGCTGAAATCAAATTGTCTGAAATCGAAGTTTCCGTTCATACCAAAGGTCCATTTGGGAGTAGGGCTTCCGATCATAGTACGATCTTCAGGGGTTATCCTTCCGTCGCCATTCACATCCACAAACCGCACATCACCTGGTCTGGCATTGGGTTGCAACATTTCACCGTTTCTGTTTACATGTTGAAACACCTCGGCCTGGTTCTGGAAGATACCGTCGGTAACATATCCATAAAAATAAGCAATGGGCAGTCCTAATTCTGCGCGGGTTACCATACCTGCAATAGACCATGTGGCACCTGGCAGGACACCTTCCTCATTACCGATTTTGATCATTTCATTGTGATTGTATGCAGCATTGGCACCCAAAGAGTAGTTGAGTTCGCCAGCTACATTTCTCCAGTTAAGGCTCATTTCCACACCCTGGTTTCTTACACTTCCCACATTGGCAAACGGAGGGTCATTTCCAACGTGCCCAGGAATAGGAATTATCTCCAGCAGGTCACGGGTTGTTTTGATATAATAGTCTACCGAACCGGTAAGGCGGCTGTCGTACCAGCCAAAGTCGAGTGCAAAATTGAGCTGCTCTGACTCTTCCCACTTGATGTCTTCATTGGAGATAGAAGCGGGAGATGCACCAAAGGCTCTGCCATCACCAAATATGTAGCCCCTGCTTTTGTTAATTCTTGAGATAAACTGGTAGTATCCAATATTATCATTACCATTGATACCCCATGAAGCTCTTATTTTAAGAATATCCAGCTGAGGCAATTGCGGGAAGAAGTTCTCCTCACTGATAATCCAGGTGGCACCTACCGATGGGAAGATACCCCAGCGATTGTTGGGTCCGAAATTGGATGAACCATCTCGCCTTAAACTCACGTTAAAAGCATAGCGGCTTTCATAGTCGTAGAGAATCCGGCCAAACTGCGAGCGCAAGGCATAATGATTAGCACCACCAAAGGCAGTCCAAACAGTATCGGTAGCAAGGTTAAGATAAACATTGTCAGGATCATCTACCGGAACCATTGCATTAAAGCCGGAGAGATCTTCAAAAAATCGCTGTCTTGCCGAAACACCTGCCAGTAAAGATACATTATGCCCGCCGATTTGACGGTTGTAATTTACGGTATTTTCCCAGTCCCAGGTACGATAACGTTGCATATTCTTACTAACCGAGGTTTTATTGGTGTTATTCTGTGCGTCATTGAGAAAGAAAAGAGGCACATGCGAATCATTGACTATATATGCCAGGTCTAAACCAGCACTGGTTCTTAACTTGAGCCCTTCCAACAGTTCAAGCTCTCCGTAGATATTTCCCACGAGTTTGTCCACCCTGGTTTCGGCACGCTGGGTTTCAAGCAATGCAAGGGGGTTGACAATTTCCGAACCGATAAAGTTGGAAATGGCATACACTCTGCCTTCTGAGTCAGTAACAACGGGTTCCGAAGAATAAGGATACTGTCCGAGAATATTTTCATTGTCCTGAAACACAGGGGTAAGGGGGTCAATATTGAGAGCACTGCTGTAAGCACCGTTGAATGAAGTGTTGCTGGCAATACCCCTGCGGGTGATATGGGAATAGGCAAGGCTGTTACCAAAATTGATAAAGTCGTTTACTTCGTGGGTGGTATTGAGTCGGGCAGTAATCCTGTCAAATTGCGACTTATCAGCACCAATGATTCCCTGCTGAGAAAAATAGGATATTGAAGAAGCATAAGTAGAACGTTCACTTCCACCGGTAACAGAAACTTCGTGGTTCGACATGGGAGCGTTGGACACAAAAAGGGCATCCTGCCAGTTGGTATCGTATTGAGCCACTTCATTGAGGTCGAAAGGTTCAGAAAGGCCGGCATTACGGGCACCCTCATTCATAAGCATGCGGTATTGATCGGCATTGAGCATTTCCACATTGGGCACTGCATTCTGAACTGCCTGATAGCCCGAATAGGTAATCCTCATTACTCCTTTTTCACCTGATTTGGTGGTGATGAGAACAACACCATTGGCAGCTCTTGAACCATAGATAGCCGCAGAAGCAGCATCTTTGAGCACATCAATAGATTCGATGTCTCCGGGATTGAGATAATCAATTCCGTCAACCACCATGCCATCCACCACATAGAGGGGGTCGGCATTGCGGGTGGTTCCCACACCCCTGATTCTTACAGTAGGTGCCTCTCCGGGCTGGCCTGACATATTGGTAACCTGCACCCCTGCAGTGCGCCCCTGCATGGCTTGCTCGATACGCAAAATGGGTGTTGCAGTGATTTGCTCAGAATCCACACTGGCAATGGCTCCGGTGGCTACTTTTTTCTTTTGAGCACCATAACCAATTACCACAAACTCTTCGAATGTTGTGATATCGGGATTAAGAGCAACATTAACGGTTCGGGTTTCTCCTTCGGAAAGAGTCACTACTATTTCCTCCGTAATGTACCCCATGTAGGAGAAAATTATCGTGGTTTCTCCAGCAGAAAGTCTCAGGGAGTAGTTCCCATCAAAATCGCTGATGGTACCCTGGGTGGTACCTGCCACTATGATATTGGCACCGGGCAATGACTCCTCAGTAATACGGTCGGTAATTTTGCCTCTGATTTCCTGCCCCTGAAGGGTGCTGCCTGCCAAAAACCCGGAAACAACAAGAAGCAAACAAAATAAGGTTTTTTTCATGATTTATATTTTTAGTGATAAACTGTCAAAATATGTAATTCTTTTTGAGGTTATATAATTCCTGTTGCGCAGCATCATAAGATAAAACTATTGGTCTGCCAATTGAAACACGCGTATGTAGTCTACCTTCATTTGTTGTGGGAACACTGTTGTGGCATCAGGATAACCCGGCCAGTTACCTCCTACGGCAACATTAAACAGGAAGAAATGCTCCTCATGAAACTCTGTCATGTGATTTGGAGAAATATCTATCTGATAATACTGAATATCATTTACAAACCACCTGATAAGGTTTTCATTCCATATGATTGAGAAAACATGATATTCATCGGCAAAAGTGCCTGATGATAATGTATATGAGCCTCCGGCCTGAACATGCTGCCCGTCAAGATCCCAATGCACAGTTCCGTGTACCTGGTTCTCTCTGCCACTGCCGCCAATCATCTCCATGATGTCAATTTCGCCGCAGGCGGGCCAGCCAACAGAAGTAATATTTTCTCCCAGCATCCATAAGGCAGGCCAAATTCCTTGTCCTTTGGGCAGGAGAGCACGAATATCAATGCGTCCGTATTGAAAGGATTTTTTACCCTGGGTTTTCATGCGGGCAGATGTATAATTTCTGTTGCCAACACTTTCCCTTCTTGCTTCGATGGTTAACACACCATCTTCTACCCATGCATTTTGTGATCGGTAGTATTGCCATTCATTATTTCCCCATCCACATAGGTTGGGACACCCATCGCCGGTTTCAAAAACCCAATAATCAGAATTTACCGCATTTCCTTCAAACTCATCATTCCAGAGCAGGTTCCAGCCATCATAATGCATGGGAGTGGTATACCCCTGATCAACGGTAACATTATCACTTGCCAGCTCAATAGTAAACATAATAACAGACCTGAGATATCTTCCGGATGCACCTACGGCACGAACTTCAACTTCATAATTGCCCGAGATTTCAAATGTGTATTCAAAAAGTCCGGTTGTATTGCGCTCTTCAGGTTCCGGGTTGTTGCCAAGACGAAATTCATATTCAACGGTATTATCGGCAGTAGCCAGAATCTCTACTTTACCGGATCCGTCATCTGCTATATTCAATTCTACTTGAAGGTTCGCGGGGTCTGCTGAATCCAGTATTTCTTCACTGCCACATGCAATTAAGCCCTGCAGAATCAGCACTAATCCTATAAGTCTAACTACCACTCGCATAATATTTTGGTTGATTAAATAATTGTCCTGAAATGATTAAATATAGAGAGCCCTGCGTAACAGGAACTCTCTATATTCATTAACCAAGATTTGCTAATAAAAATTAATAAAAATAAATGTTAGCAACATAAATAGTCGGAGATCCGGCAGCTTCGAACTTCAACTGAATAAGGTTTTCTAAGTCCTGAACAGTATATTCTGAAAGGGGAATATTGACGCTCTTCCATGCTCCTTCTACAGTTGTAACTGCAACAGGGCTCTCAGCTCCAGGGCTTATCGTGAATATTTCTATTTCAGTTTCAGTTGCACTCCAAATATGTAGGTGAAGATGAGTCTTATCCGAAACGTCCTGAGCATTATCTTCCCATGAAATTCCCTGGTAGTTCAAACCAGCCATCCTTATAACTTTCTGATCTTCAACGTCTACTTCAGTAACCACAGTTGCCTGACCCCAATTGGGATTAATATTAACCCCTTCGATGTCTGTGTATATATGACTATAGATAGATATAACATCGGCATCATCATGAGTAGGCGTTGGTGGGGCTTCCGAAAGAACCGCTGTGTCAATAGTTACATTCTTTGTAACTGATTTAGTTTCACCATCAGCAGTACCTTCTAAAACAACAGCATATACACCATCTTCAGCATAGGTATGTGTTGGATTTTCCTCTGTTGAGGTATTACCGTCACCAAAGTCCCAGAAATAGGAAGTTGCACCAGAGAGATTTGTAAACTCTACAGTCCTGTGTTCAACGCTATAACTAAAATCAACCATCCATGAAACCACCTCAGGCTCCAAAGACGGGTTAGAATAGGAAGCATAAGAGAAGGACCAGACGGCTCCGTCTAATTGATAAAGAACGTGCATATAGTCATATCCATCGCGTTCTTCGATGGTAATTCTGAAAGATTTGCTGGCAACAGGAGTATTTTGTTCACCGGTGGTGGTAAGCTGGGGTAATCCCATCCATGCACCGGTACCGTTAAGAGTAACCATATTGGTGCTTGGGTTATACTCAAAAGCGTGTGTACCACTCAGCCATGCGCTTACATTGGTACCACCACTGTTAACCATATTGGCAGCCGTTGCTTCGAAGCATGTGCCGTGTACATCGGTACCTGTGAAGATAGCGTCCTCACCCCAGAATGAACCATTATCATTAAAGATAAATTCGCCATTTCTGGTGAAAGTAAATTCGTGGTAATACACACAGGGGCGACTTCCGTCGTTTTCCAGCGCCCACCATCCGCGGGGATCATCCACATTGGGGCCAACTCCCATACTGGTACCTTCTCTATAGAGACGCCATGTTTTGGTAGTTTCACCTGCGAGTAGTGCCAAAGCTTCATCCGGATCCTTGACTTCAATGGTCTGGGAAAAGCTGTGTGTGGCTCCGGCAGAGTTTGCTGCGGTTAATACAACATCGTAGTTTCCAACCTCAGCATAAGTATGCACCGGGTTTTCTTCTGTAGAAGTGTTGCCATCTCCGAAATTCCAGTTGTACGTAACAGCATTTTGCGAAAAGTTCAGGAAAGTTACCTGCAGAAAATTCTCTTCACCGATCTCGTACTGGAATGTTGCAACAGGATCCTCTACCGGATCGTCGTCCTTGTCGCACGAATTAAATGTCGTCATTACCAATGCTCCCATAATAATCACAGCAAGTGTGAGGAGCAAGTTTGTTTTTTTCTTTTTCATGTTGATGTTGTTTTAGTTGATTAAAATAAAAAAAATTGTTCCTGCTCAGCTATTGACCAGGCAGGGTTTGAATTAAACACAATGCAAAGGAAACCGCAAACGTTACCAAAACCAAATTTAAAAGCACATCAACTATACAACATCACAAAATACCGCTACATCAAAAATACATCATGCTATTTTTTACCCGTTGGATATTAGTGGGTTAAATTTAGTTTTTGCTAAAAATCAGTTTCTCATTTAAGGATTTTTTGGAAAGAGCTGAAAAAAGAACACAGGTTAAATTTACAGGAGGGAAAATATTCTTCTTTTTAGAGAAAATTGCAAAAACGCCCCCGTTCACTTCCGGGAAGGTTGCAAAAGTCAACAAAAAAAGCAGCTGAAGAATTTCAGAAAATTAATCTAATAAGACAATAGATAATCGGTAAGATTGGTGTTGTGCTCAAGCTTAAGTTTCTTCCGCAAACGGTAGCGGCTGATCTCGACACCTCTTACGCTGATATTCATCAGGGGGGCAATTTCCTTTGAAGACAAGTTCATCCTCAAATAAGCACATAAGCGCAACTCCTTGGGTGATAATTCGTTGTGTTCCTCTCTGAGGCGCGAAATAAAATCCTGGTGGACTTCATCAAAGTAGCTGTTGAATAGCTCCCAGTTTTTCTCATTGCGCAAATCCCGGTTTACCTTTTTCAGCAAATTGCTAACGCTGTGTTTTTCAGGAATTTCGGAAGGCAGATTTTTCTGAAGTTTGGTGAGATCGTTTTTAAGGTATGTAAGGGTTTTGTTTTTTTGGATCAGGTGCAGGGTAGCATTGGCAAGTTCCTGGTTTTTGTGTTTCATCTCACTATGCAGTCCTTCATTGCGTAGTTGCACAATCTCCTTTTCACTCAGCGCTGTTTGCTCCTCAAACAATTTTTCGCGCTGGGCCAGTCTTTTTTCGTGCCTTATCTTTTCGCGGAGTCTGATTTTCAGCATCCTTTTTCTGATGAAATATATGTTGCCGGCGATTATCACAAAAAGTAAAAGAGTATAAATAAAATAGGCTGTAGCAGACCTGAAAAATGGAGGGGCAATGGTAAAGGAAAATTCGGCAACTCTGCTTTCCATACCAAAAGCGTTGAGTGCTTTGACTTTAAAAGTGTAATTGCCTTCCCAAAGGTTGGTATATTCTTTAAAGTTGAGCAAATCCCACTCTGACCAATCCTGGTCAAATCCTTTCAGGCGAAAAGAATATCTTACTGCATCCGGATTTTCGTAAACCGGCGTGGTAAAACGAAAGGAAACAGAGTTTTGGGAAAAAGGTATTCGTAGCAATAACTTATGGTTCGAAGTAATTTCCGGATTCCAGGTATGGAATGTTTGGGTTTGCTGATGCCCATAAAAGGTAATTCCTTTGAAGAACACATCCTCGACAATACTGTAATCGATGATAATGGAGGGGTTATAATGAACCAACCCTGATTGTGACCCTATGAAAACATTTTGGTTATTGTGCACATAAATATTCTGAAAGGCTGGCATAAGGTATTCGTTAATTCTTGAAAAAGGAGCAACAATGTCGCGATAGCTGCCATCTTCAATTAACCGCATCAAACCCATGTAGTCATCTGTAAAATACCAAAGGTTGCCGGCGGCATCCTGATGTATTTTATCCACAAATCCTTTATCGCCAAAAAGTTTATCCTGAAGCTCATCGTGAACAAACCGGTTTTTCGTATGGTCGTAAAACCTAATGCCATCGTGGGTTGTGACATACATTTTCCCGTTTATTCTCTGTATGTTGTACGGAAGTTCTTGGGGTAGCCCTGCCTCCCCCCGAAAAAGTCTCACGCTTCTTACCTCCGACAGATTTTCGTTGAGAACCAGCTGAAATAACCCCCGGTAGCCATGGGAAATCCATATCTGGTTTTTGTGGTCAATAAAAACATCACGGCTCGACTCTCTGAAACCCTTTACTTCATCAAGGAAAAACCACATATCATCCCTTTTTTCAAGCCTCACCAAACCTGAATAAGTGCCAGCAAGAATAATGTTGGGAGAAAGGGGTGATGGATAAAAAGACCAGAACCCCCTGATGTCAGAAATTTGTATCGCATGATAACCTTCTATCACGAAAGCTCCGTAATTATTGCCGCAAAACAATGTGTTGTCTATCACTTCAAGACTCCATACCTGCCCCTCTGTGCCCTTGATGAGCTGCAAATTGTTGATGTTATTATCAAAATGGCTTATGTTCTCCAGAGGCGCGGCAAACAAACCCTGGTTGGTTCCCACATACAAAATATCATTGAACACGATGCTGGCATAAGAACTTTCAACATTATATATATGGTTAAGCATAGAAAGAGGAGAGTTAATCTCAACATAATCTATCCCGTTGTCCATTCCCAACCATAAATTTTTGCGTCTGTCCTGGTACAATGCAAGTACGGTATTGTTCTGCAACCCTTTCATACGATTCAGGTGTTGCAATATTTCTCCATTGGAATTGGTAATAAACAAACCATTTCCAATGGAACCAAAGGCAAAATTACCCCCGGACAGCTTAATTCCCGAAAACAGGTTGTACTGCTGCAGATAATAGTTGACAGGTGTTTGCCATGAAGTTAACTCATTTCCTGACAATAAAAACAAACCTTCATTAGAGGTTCCTATGACAATATCTCCATTATCGTGGGGCAGCATAAAGGTGATCTCATTCCTGAAAAACACAGGATCATTGCTTATCAGGGAAAGGGAATCATCCTTGAAAATCATAAGTCCCCCGGAAGTATCAACAATGTAAAAATGACCATTCACTTTGTGCATAAAGCTAAAGTTGTCAGCAGGCTCAACAACCTTTATCCGTTCATTTTCAAGAATAAAAATCCCTGAAAAAGACTGGAAAATAATTCGCTTCCGCTCATCCCGATAAATTCTCCATATTTCATCAAATCCAATAAAGGGCTCCGGGATAAGATGCAACAGAGAGTGCCATACCAGATCTCCGCTAGTGTCAGGAGCCAGGTATCCCATTTCTTCGAAAGCCCCGGCATATATGGTGTCTCCGTAAGCAAAAACCGAACGCACAATGGAGGCATTGGGAACAGGATAGGTAGTCCACCCCGTACCATTGTATTCGAGCACACCATCGTTGTTGCCAAAATACATAAAGCCCTTTTCGCTTTGGGTAATGGACCAGTTCTGCGTACTGGCATTGTAGTTACCCCGCTGGTAATTTACAATATAAGGTAGTCCTGTGCTCTTTATGTTGGCACCGGCATGCACAGCAAACATAGCCAGCAGCCATGCAAACAATATGCATGCCCTGGTGATTTTAACTGCCTGTCTGCTCATACGAAGTGAGAGGTCCATCATCAACAAATCTAAAAATAATTAAGTTACCAGACATTATTGATTCACAAAATGACCCTTTGACTAAAACTATTTTCCTTCCAATAAAAGCTCAAGTTTTTGAAGTTCATACCCTGATTTCTCGGAAATTTCACGTGCACGGAACAAGAAGCTTACATTTTCACGCATCAATACCTCCAGTGATTTCCTTTCCGCGAGGGTGATTTTTTCATTCTCCGAGGTGAAATAGTCCAGAATAGCCACCGTAAACAACCAGTCAATAAGTTCCTCATAGCTTTCTTTGCTAAAGTACACTACTCCCCGGTGATCGTTCACTCCAATAAAGGACTGCACAACATCAAATGTAAGCATGGCAGCAGCATCCCGGGCTTTCTCCGTCATTACCATTTTTCTGCGTGATGCCAATTCTTCAGCAGACCCTTCTCCTGATCTCAAAGCTGAAAAATCAAACAGGTCGTTATGTTCCTGGATAAGAATCGTAATAAGACTTATATCCCGCGTGACAGAACCCTCACCTCTGCCTGTACGTTGCAAAACATTGCGCAAGGGCCATTGCAACAGCAATCTGCTGTCCAGTTCACTTCGTTCCTGTTCAGGCATATTTTCGTACAACGATCGAAGGGCAAAAACACCCAGCAAAACAATCATATTTTCACGATATACTGCCTTACTTCCAATGGTTAGCAGTTCGTCCAATGAGGTAAATCCGTAACGCAGCAAAAAGTCTCTTCTCCCGATATTCTCCTCTGCCAGAAAAGCAAAAGCATTTTCAATGCTTTTCACCCTATTGCAAAAAGCCACTGTTCTTTCTTCAATTGCGAGATTTTCAAGGTTAAAGTGCCGGGCTGTTTTTACAAGAAACTCTTCAAAGCGTCCTTTGAGCAATTTGTCGCCCAGTTTTTCTGAAGTAGTCCTGCTTTTGTCAGTAGCTCTGTTTACAAGAAAATTGATAATATCTTCAGCAAAGATGGCTTCGAAACTCTGGTGCAGGGGTTGCAGGCGCATTTCATCCAATGCCTTTTCTACCGAGGGCACCCCACCTCCGATTTTCCAGAAGAGATTTTCATACTCGCCGTGCTCATCATAAACCTCGCGAAACTCCCAGAAAAGTTTGTATTCAAACCCATTAAGATTCCATTGCAACCCGTCATGACAGATATCTTGGCCTCTTTTGATAAATTCAAGGCCGGAAAAATGCTCACGAAAGACATAAAAAACCCGGTCATCGCCTTTCAAATCAAGGGCCTGACAAAGGCTTATACTTAAAGGTTCCTTGCCGGAGCCCACACGGGTAAGTTTGGGGGCGGAAAAGTGAATGCGTCCACCGGTCTGTTCATATTTATTGTTGTACAACACCAGCGCTTTTTCGTTGCGGAAACGGTTGGTGAAGGCAAAAACATTTTCGTTAACGTTGCCATATCCATCAACGTAGTCAAAGATGTTAAAATTGTCTACCTCGCAGAAAAGGTACCTTTTGCGCGTAAGCGGGAAGATTTGTTTTTCATGTTTTTCCACCAGCCATTGTTGTGGCACTTCGTTGTAGTAAGCGCGCTGGTATTCCATTCCATACTTTTCTGTATATCCTTCAATTTGTCCGTGCGCAAACATGGGCAGTCCGGGGAGGGTATTCATCAGCACGCAAACCCCAAAATATTTATCGTCGGTGCCAAACTGACGAATGGCCGTTTCCTCATCGGGGTTGCTCATGAAGTTTACATAGCGTTTGAGGATTTCAGGTTCAAACTCCAGCGTATTGGTTATCAGGTCGCGGTATTTTTCATTTTCTTCGTTTTTGAGCATGTGCATAAAAGCAGAGTTGTACACACGGTGCATACCCAAAGTGCGTACAAAATACCCTTCCATAAACCAGAAAGCTTCTGCCAGCAATAGGGTTTCAGGCATCTCTGCGTTCATCCTGTCCACTACTTCACGCCAGAATTCCACAGGAAACATCTCATCAAATTGCCTTTGCGACATGGCATAATCTGCACGCGAGGGGATGTCGCCACCGGTGCCGGGCCTTGGATACCACAAACGCGAGAAGTGCTTCTTGGCCAATGTCATGGCAGCATCAAACCGTATGATGGAGAATTTGCGTGCCACTTCAAAAATCTTATCAATAACAGCCTGACGCACCTCATGTTTGAGCATATCCAGCTGGGCAGTGTCATTCCATGGCATATTGGTGCCATCATTTCCATGATACATGTACCTAACCTGCCCGTTGCTTTTGTTTGCCCACTGAAAAACCACAGCAGCGTCAGTTTTGCTGAAATAGCCATCTTCCAGACGGATTTCAATATCGGGATGTTGCGAGAGGTTTTCACCTGTGAAGGTATACCCCGGAAATGGTGGATTTGAAGCCTGGATAAAATAATCGGGGTTTTCGATGGTCCATTTCGAAAACAGGCCGGTGTGGTTGGGTACCATGTCAGATGCCAATCGCAATCCACGGGCTTTAGCTCTTTCGTTGAGATTATGATAAGCCTCATCGCCGCCCAAATCATGGGCTATCTGGTAATCGTACAATGAATAGGCAGAAGAAACTGCATCCACATTGCCCATGATATGTTTTATTCGTCTTGAGGCCTCACTCCTTTCCCACAAACCAATAAGCCAGAGTCCCGTAAAATTCCACTTGCGCAGCAGGTCAAGTTCCTCGTCAGGGATCTGATCAAGCCTGCGGATTTCGCGTTGGTATTTTTTGGATAGCTGATCCAGCCATACATAAGAATTCTTAGCTATCATCACTACCGATGGCATCCAGTGCACATCGGGGGTAAATGCTTCTATCTCTTCATAATCCTTTACAGAATCTTCAGCATACCTGTAGCCCGATTTTCCCAGGGAAAACATCCCTGCATCATCGTCTATCCCCTTATATTTTGGCGCAAGGGTGGGTGCACCACCTCCTCCTCCCATGGTGTCGAAACGGACATCCTCCTTCAGCAAGTCTTTGCTCCTTAAAAGCTGAACCCGGATATTTTCCGGAAGTAATTTTGCCCATTTCTCCATGATATAATCCAGCTGCCTGCTGATATCATCAGGAGACATGAGGATAGGAGTTTTAAAAAGGTTGAAAACATCCTCATTATTGGGACCAAAGGGCGGCTGCTCCTCGAAGAAGTCTTCCAGTTGGTCAATCATCAGGCGGAAGCCATGCGGATCAGCCAGGTTTTTATCGTCAAAAAGCTCCTTGAGCTTTTTATTGGCTGGGTTAAAATTGGCAAAAAAGATCATGATGGCCTCTTCTAACACCAATACTTTATTAGATCTGTCAACCCCCTGTCCATCCAGATACTTTTTAACAGATACACTTCCATTGTAAACCGGGGTAGGGGGATATTTATCCACCAAATCGTAAAGAAGAGCATGCAGTTTTTCCTGACCCAGGGTTTTAAGAACATGTTTGTACGCCCTTGTCATTACAGAGGGGGAAACCTGTTCCTCATATTGACGCAGTATATAATGAAAGATTTCCTCCAGCATGCCTGTTGCATTCACTTCTCCCGGATATACATGTAAGCGGGGATCTCTTTTTGCATTGAGTTTATGAACAAACATCCTTACAGCACTGAAATCGGTAAAAATCACATTTCCCTGCTGGGAGAAAAAACTCTCCTCTATCTGGTATTTGCTGCGAAGGTTTCTTTCAATGTGAAACTCAAAAACGGGCTTCTTAAACGCTGACCTGGGTTGCTGATTCTTTTCTTTCATATCCTTTTTTCCTTTCTTCACGGACTTAAGCCTATTTCTATTACTACTAAACAAAAACTAATGATATTTTTGCAGGAAACAAAGCTTCTCTGCAGTTTTCCCCATCTGTTGGGCAAATGATTACATGAGGGACGACATATATGGCAAATGACACAAAGCAATAAAAATACGCAATATTTGCAAGCCTGACAGGAATGGTTATGATTTTTTTCATGATTG
>RECE01000264.1 GCA_007694165.1 Bacteroidota bacterium | reverse complement strand
TATCCTGGAATAAAATGCCGTACAAATGGATTTTTGGAAGCAGTTCGCGGAATTTATCTTCCCCATGCTTTTGACGGAAACGGTGCAGTGCCTGAACGAAAGTGATGGTTCCTCCCCAGGCCTGCACAATAATGGGTCGGTCGTCGTCCTTTTCGAAAACCTGAACCAGGAAGTCGCTACCTTCCGAGTCTTTGGGTTCGCCATGGGGGGTTAATCCCTCACCGATCCAGTCGTGGAAATAGGTAGAATCCCATGAGCTGGTTACATACCGATCACCAATCCAGTTGGAGAACTCCAGGGTGTTGGTGAGCCAGATGATGGGTATGGCGCCACGTCCCTGTTTGGTAACGGCCATCAGCTCTTCATAGCCGGGCAGGTTGGGGTCGTGCTTGCGCAGTTGAGGCAGTTCTTCGCGGTATGCATCCAGAATACCCATGGCCTTATCCCAGGGACCGGTATCATCATGATTGAAATCGGGCAATTGGTTGGTTACGATCATGGCTTCCAGATCGAACCAGGAAGAATAGTAAAGATACCTGATGAGCGAATTGCCATCGTCGTGGGTCATGTCGGTGAGGATGATCGTTCGAATACGTTCCTGGTCGGTGGGTTTTTCAGCGGAAGGTTGCATCTGGCAGGAAATAAGTATGGCCAGCAGGGTGATGATTGTGAGTGAGGTTTTTTTCATCTTGTGTTGGTTTTAGTTTTGTCTGGACGGGACTTCAAGTTCTCAACCGGACTTATTCTTTTTCTCGTTTGCCTGTTCCTGTTTTATTACGTTCATTGCAATTGCGCTGACATGGCCTTTCTTTCTTCTGATTGTGTTTCTTCCGCAACGCTGTTTTTCATTTGCTTCTATACCCCAGGTTTACACCAGGGGCTATTGATATTGAACCCTTTCTGGGTTCTTAGGCTAGAATAGGCTCAATCATTAATCATTGCGTATGATTACAGGATTGTTTCCGTCAAAAACCACTACCACCTTTTCTCCTGGCTCAATGGTTTCCGGGTCGTTTACAGCACCTGAAACTTTTATTTTGCGTGTGCCTCTTGAAATCCGGAGGGGCAGTTCGCTGGCACCATTAGGATTGAGGACAATCCTGAAATGGCCATTATCCCAAACACCATCAACGGACACCCCATGTAAGGTATATAGCCCTTTAAATGAAAACCGTTGATCTGCCCACTGGGGTAGTATACTTGAAAAAATATCGACAAACCCCTGCCAGTCCTGCACAATGGCATCGGACAGCGCCTGCTGATACAGCCCATGGGTGACAAAATAGTAGGCCGTACTCAGGGTCCATCGTTCCCAGAAGGTATATTCGTAAAACTGTATCCAGCGCGGATCGGCATGCGCGCAATACTGTATGGCGCTCAAATCACTGTTCAGCCCTTCGGGGCTTCCCATACGGCTCGAGGATAATGCAAAGGCAGCGTATGTCCACCCTTCCGATATGGGTTTGCGTGCCTGATGGGTAAGGTCGTAACGGTTTTTCCAGGCAGTTACCGATGGTTGTGCCAATCCATGATCGGCCATGGGGACAAAAGTTATGGCATTGAGCTGCACGGGGTGCTTTTGGCTGTTTTTCGCACGGTCGTCCCCTTCAAAGGTGTTATAGTATCCATACTGATTGAGCAATGCATCTCTTTCCAATCCGGCTTTTTTAATCTCTCTGGCTTTTTCAACCAGGTGCGGGTCGGCATTATCCAGGATTTCAGCGGCCAAAAGGTAATTGCGCAAGGTATATTCGGCACTCAGCGAAGCATCCAGATAGTTCTTTGCGTCTATTTGCCTGAAGCGCTCGTCTTGTGATGTGGCAGCATCATGAAAAACATCGTAGGTGCCCCGGTCACTTTTGTGCAGTACCTGGCTGTAAAAACGCCAAACCTCTTCCATGATGGGGAAATACTTCTTTAGGAATTCCTTATCCCCCGTGCGTTGATAGTAGTGCCAAACCATGGCTGCTACGTAAGCCGGGTTGTGTATCTGGTAGGAGTCGGTGCCTACCACCCCGTCCTTCTCATATTCATCCCACATGGCAAACGGGGGTGTCCATGGGTAGTAGCTCCCGTCGATACCCATAATGCGCTGACTGTACCTTTTTACTTCAGGCAGGATATCCAACCAGTATTGCATGGACTTTTCATACCTTTCGAAATGGCCTGTACGGGTCAGGTTCTCAGCCACATAATACACATCCTGCGGGAAAGTGAACCCCCAGATATTGGTGTTCATCCCGGTAGGTATCAGTGCCTTTTCAGGTGTAACTGGGAAGTTGCTCAGGTTGTAATAATTGGCGCGGTTCCAGATATGGTGTGCACGGTCTTCGGGGAAGTCAATCCACGAGCGCTCCCAGTTTTCCTCCCATTCACCGGTGTGCAATGCCAACAGCTGATGGTAGGGTAACGTAGTGAGATGTTCGTTGTCGGTATCATCTCTATGTATGATAAAGCGGAGTATGTTCTCCCCGTCATTGAGATGAATATGAAGATTATTATCCGACAAGGTTATTTCATTTCCGTTATCTGCCACAACCGACCAACGGGTATCCACCATATTGGTAGAAAAAACCACATTGGCACGATTCCCGTTAACTTCTAATGAAAGTTTTACCGGCAAAGGTGGCCAATCGATATTGCTTTGTTGGGTTTTGTGGGTTTCGCAGTTTATGGTAATGACCATTTTTCTGCCCGGCTCATCAGATTGGCGATCAACCTTCATGATGAAAAGGTTGGGTATGGTCTGATGCGCAAAAGCCGTAATTTGGGTTGACCCAAACAGGTTGTAGGATGTGGTTAGCACTCCGGTATAAATGTCGAGTTCCTGCCGGTAATCGCGTGTATCCATCATATTTACAAATGGGAACCCGTCCGCAAATTCGGCAGTGATCCATGCCAGGGGCAACTGTGCCTGGCGGGTAGTGGGTTTATGCATGTAATAATGGCCGATGTAGCCAAAAACCGTGCGTCCATTAGGGGTGCCTTTATTGGGTGTATGCTGAAACCCCATATGATCGAATGAACCACCCACCACCCCATTGGCAATGTAGGGTGGCACAAGCGGAATACCCGATTGAAATGAAAGGGAATCATAAATAATGTTAGACTTTCGTATCAACGCAGATATTTCGTCACTTCCAGGCATAAGTAATTCATTCCCTGATTTCAACTGACAGGAAGCCATCATTAGGGTCATTACTAAAAACACAAAAAGATGTTTTTTCTCGCTAGTTCTCATATTGTGCGAAGTTTTGAGTATGAAATTTAAAATATGTTTGCAGCCCTGGATCAGTAATGGTTTAGACTAACAGCTTCAAAGGGCCATTGATGCTCGATTCTTTCAACCTGGTACAGCCCCTTAAATGATTCTTCAAACCATACTGGCTTTACCGCCTGGTATTTTATTTCCACTTTCTCATCCAGAATATTTCCACTCTTACTCATTGGAAAGTGCAACCATGTCCGGGATTGCATTATCATCGTTATAATTGGTTAAGGCTCACCATCACCTCCTCCTTATCACCCCTGCAAAACCACCCCTGGGAAGCATGTCGATGCTGAACTGCTGACCGGCTGTAACATCCCTTTCTTTATAACGAAACTCATCCTGGCTGTTTCCGTCACCAATCAACTCCATGGTATAGCTTCCTGATTCCAAAAAGTTAAGGTTAAATACAGCAGCTACAGCTTCTTCCAGTCCGCTGATGCCACTCAGATACCATGTATCGCCGCTGCGTCTTGCCAGAACAGCCATTTCGCCGGGAAATCCTGCCACATAGCGGGTATCGTCCCAAACTACCGGTACCTCTTTCAGATAATCAATCACATATTCGGGTTGGCTCATGTAAGACATATCGCTGTCGGCAAAATGTTGCAGACCCGATTCAAATACCACGGCCAGCGCCAGCTCGTGGGCGTGGGTGGTTTTTTTTGGATAGGTTGAATTGGAAAAAGTAACCGGGGTGTAATCCATGGAGCCCAATACATTCCGGGTAAAAGGCAGGATGGTGTTGTGCCTGGGTGCCACCTCAGGGAAGTCGGCCCCAAACTTGTAAACTTCCGCACCCCTGACCGCTTCCATGGTCATCAGGTTGGGGTAGGTGCGCTCCCACCCGCGGGAAATGGTAGAACCATGCACGTTGACTAAAATTTCGAAATCGGCAGCATCTCTCAGAATGTCATGATACTGCTGCATGATGCAGTACTTATCACTTTGAAAAAAATCTACCTTCACCCCTTTGATTCCCCATTGGCTGATTGTTTCAAATTCGGCCCTTCTGGCCACACGGGTATGCATCAGGTCGCGGGGAGCCTCGGTAATAACATTGTGAGGGCCACCCGAGTTGTACCAGTTGGTGATATTCACACCTATTGAATTAGCATACCGGGTAAGTTGCTCCAGGTTGCCTCCTTCCATTTCGTTCCAGTTGGCATCTACCAGGAAATACTCCCAACCCATTTCGCTGGTAAAATCAATGAACTCTTTCATACGATGATAATCCCGCGGGCTGTCACTTTCTGACCACCAACTCCAGGCTGACCGGCCAGGCTTTATCCATGATACATCGCCTAACACATTGGGTGTGCTCACGTCAAAAACCATGTTTGATTCAAGAATTACCCCTGGATTATCTCCTGTAATAGCCAGCCGCCAGGGCGTCCTGAAAGGCAGGGTTAGAGTTGGTTGGGATGGACATATTCCCATGGCTTCCTCTTCGGGGGGTAGATTCAGGGTGTAGAGGCCTCCTTGTGGATTGCCGTCCACAATCATGCCCACATAACCTTCCGGCATATCCGCATCACTGATCAGCACCCAGTCATCGCCCGTAAAAAACAGCATTGGGAACGCCCACCCGTTTTTGTTCCAGGGACTGGGCGTACCTACAGGTACCTTGTGTTCAAAATGGGTTTCGTAACTCGGCGCCCACTGCCAAACAGTATCGTAAGGATGCATCCATCCATACCCGTCTGCAGGCAGTTGAAACCCGGTAAGCTCCTCTTCCAGGGTGTAAGTCTGGTCGCTACTGCTTTCAAAGGAATAATTAAAGGCCAGGCCCGTGTTAAAAACCCGGAAGTTCAGGTTTACCGGCTTTGCATCCGTATTGGTAAAATGTAGTTGCAACTCATTCCAATGAGCATGATTTTCCTTTCTTTTGCCTGTTAACATGGTATAATGATCATTCTGATTCCTCAAACGGGCTACACTTTTTAAAGTAAGCCCGGCATCAAAAGCGGATTCTTCAAATACCATCCCCAGGGGCGACTCTCCCAAAACCTTGCGCCCTGAATGGGTCAGGGAATATGACAAAGTACCGGTTTCGCTGAGGGATACTGCTACAGCCACCTGGCGATCGGGGGAAGTCATTTCCCAATGATTTTGTGGAGCCGGTGAACAAGCGGCTGCAAGCAATAGCGCAAATAGTGTTAATGGCAAAATGAGGGCGAGAATGTAGGTTAGCGGCTTGGGGGGATAAGTGTATTTCTTCATCTTTTAAATCCTTAATTGGTTTGTAAATATTTGACGGTCTGTCGGTTTTCAGACGTTTTAAATAAAAAGCCCGATAGACTCTACACTAAATTATTTATTCAATAAAGGCGGGTGATAAATCCTGACTGCTTTTAAAAAATGTATCCCTGGCCCGGTGAGGGTAATCACGTGTTCACCAGAAGATAAACCTTGTACAACGGTTATTCTGTTTTCGACAGCGGGATTGGAAGATACAGGGATCGAAACCCGGTCTTTAAAGTAAGGCACTACATCCCAACTGATTTCGAA
>RECE01000359.1 GCA_007694165.1 Bacteroidota bacterium | reverse complement strand
TCAGGGCTTTTGCCTGCTACCACCTACTATCTCAGAGCCTATGCCGAAAATATGGCAGGAGTGGGGTATGGGGAGGAGGTTGTTTTTGAAACTTCTGAAGTAGCTGAATTTGAGTTGGAATTAGCAGCCCATCCATCCGGTGCCGGTACCCTATCCGGCGCAGGCACTTATTCTCCTGGTGAGGAGATTCAAATCACGGCAATTCCTGAGCCCGGCTACAACTTCATGCACTGGAGCCATAATGGCGATACATTGAGCGTATGGCCGGAATTTACCTTTACCATGCCTGGTGAAGATGTTGCTTTGGTGGCAAATTTTGTCCATGACAGCATAAAGTCTACCGATTACTGGTTTGCAATACCCAAAGTTACAGAAGGGCATGGGTGGGGTAGCAAGTCATTTGGTTTTTATTTTGTTAATGGAAACCATCCCAATCAAATCAGAATCTCCATGCCGGCAGATCTAAGCTTTGAGCCAATAGAATTTTTTCTGCAGCCCCATGAAAATCTCAATCTGAATTTAACCGACCAAATTCAACAATTATGGACTTCATCACCGGGTGCAATGCATAACAGGGGCTTTCACATTGAATCCATGAGAAAAGTTAACGCATTCTTCGAGGTGGGCACCCAAAATAACCCCGATATATTTTCCTTAAAAGGGGAAAAATCGCTGGGAAAAGATTTCTATGTCCCCTTTCAAAACACGTTTCCCAGCTCAAATAATTATAATCCCAGGCCCTATTCCGCCATATACATTGTTGCCACGGAGGACAATACCCAGGTGACGATAACCCCCACCAGGCCGGCATTCCCCGGACAACCTGCCAATACTCCTTTTGTGATTCAGCTCAACAAAGGGCAAACCTATGCTGTGGCACCGGATGATTACCCGAATCAGGGGCAGCATCCCGAAAACCGTCTTGCCGGAACCCGGGTGCAATCCACTAAACCAATAGCTGTTGTTATGAGTGACGATTCTGTGGCAGCCAGTGGATGCAGAGATCTGGTAGGAGATCAAATGGTACCCGTCAGCCAGATTGGGGCCGAATACATTGTAATGAAAGGGCGCCTGACCCTGCCGGAGTACTTCTATGTGCTGGCCACTGAAGAAAGCCAAACCACAGAGGTTTTCATTGATGGTCAATCCGTGTTTTCTTTACAGGCAGGTCAGCAGGCTGCTTTTGAGTTTTCTGAATCGCTGCACCATGTGGAAACCTCCCATCCGGTTTATCTGTTGCATATGGCCGGTTTTGGATGTGAGGTGGGGGGAGCCATTCTTCCTTCATTGGAAAACCCGGGGCAGAGACAGATTGATTTTACCCGAACCCGTGGAGAGAGTTTTTTTGTGAATCTGTTGGTGAAAAGTGGTGACGAAGATGGATTCACCCTCAATGGCAATCCTTTACCAGCGGCCAGCTTTGTTCCTGTACCCGGGGCTCCCGGATGGCTTGCCGGCGAGTTTCAATTTTCAGTGGGAGAGGTTCCGGTACATCAAACAAGCACTATGCAAAACTCCAAAGGTACTTTTCACATGAGCATTATCAATGGGGGAAATACCAGTGGTGCAATGTATGGTAACTTCTCTTTTTGATCCACAACACGGGTAAAAATTTCTTTATCGGTTGCATATTACCGTAAGTTTATAATTTAACAAAAGCCAGCTAAATCTATTAGCTGGCTTTTTGTCGTTTTTGTTTTTTTAACCATTCCCCCCTGGCCTCTTTATCACTCTTTTCTTGTAGTTACTGTTAGGCTCATGCTTTGAGGAAAACCTGCAAACAGGCATTGATACACGCAAATGCAAAATATAAAGAGGCTAAAAGGCAGGTACAAAACGCAAAAAAACGCCCATAAAATTTGTATTTGCAGAAATTAGCCTTAAATTTATGTTTAAAATCGTGTTTTAAACTCAAAATAACCCATAAGACGCCCAATACATTCTGCAAATAAAAAACCAATCGCTTATGAAATCATCAACTACTCCCGGATTCAGATTAAGAATATTTTTGATTTTTTTATTGTTATTGTTTGTCAAGCTTGCCGCAAACAGTGGCTTGTATGCAAATGAAACTGTTCAGCTGGGAAGTGGTACGGCTACCACCGGGCTCAGTGAAGCATCACCCATCAATATTAATAACCAAAGCATCCGCAGTCAGTGGGTTTATACCAAAGATGAAATATCAGATGCAGGTGTGCCGCGGCTGATAACGGAGTTTGGTTTGTACGTAAACACTGCTCCGGTATACGAACTTCCCGGGTTTACCATCCGCATGAAGCATACCGATGCAACCGATGCTTCAGGTCACGACGACGGACCCTTTGTAGTGGTTTATCAGTCGGCGGGTTATCTTCCGCAGGCAGGCGGGTTTGATATGCTTGCGCTGACTCGTCCTTTTTTCTGGAACGGCGAAGACAATATATTGGTGGAAATGTGTTTTGATCCTGTGGAAGCTGCCAGCAATAGCGGTACTATCAGGTATTACACTGAGAGCAATGGATTTCGGTTTGTAAGAAACAATACAGGAGCCTGCGGACTCAACACCAATACCATCAGCAATAGAAAGCCGCAGGGGCAGCTTGTGTTAAGCGACATCTTTGACAACGATGCGGGGCTGGTTGCCCTCTTGGATCCGGTTATGCCTTTTGCCCCCGGAGAGAGAACTGTGCAGGCCCGGCTGTTTAATTTTGGGAACAGCAACCTTACATCGGTGCAACTCAACTGGGAGGTAAATGGTAATGCGCAATCTGCAGTGAGCTGGACTGGTAATCTGTCGACCAATGAGCTGCAAACGGTGGATCTGGGCACTTTTGATTTCGAATTTGATCAGGTATATTCGATTAATGCATGGACTTCCAACCCCAATGGTGTTGCAGATGAGCTGTTCAGCAACGATACGGTTTCAGTATCGGACCTTATTCCTGCCATGGCCGGCGGGTATACCATCGGAGGTTCATCCCCCGATTTCAATACCCTGCAGGAAGCAGCAAATGAGGTTGCGGCAAGAGGAGTGGTTGGAGATGTTATTTTTAATATCAGGCCCGGGCAATACAATGAGCAGGTCATTATCAATGCCATCATGGGCACATCGGAAGAGAATACCGTAACCTTCCGGTCAGAAACAGGAAACAAGGAAGATGTGGAGATCATTTTCAGTTCTGCTTCCGGCTCCAACTACCTGGTACGAATCAACGGGGCATCGCACCTGAAATTTGAAAACCTGTCTTTTGAAGCAACCCATTCCACCCAGGCACGGATTTTCAGCCTGGGATCAAATACCCACAACATTACTATTGAGAATAATTTGCTGAAAGCATCCTACAGCACCAATTCCAGTACCAACAGGGCATTGGTTTTTGCCGATGCCAACAATATTCAGGCACTCAGTATTGTGGATAATCATTTCCAGGATGGCGCTTACGGGGTGTATATGAACGCAAATGCTTCATTGCGATCGTCGGACATTGAGATTCATGACAACCTTTTTGAAACGCAGGGCTACAGAGGAATAGAGATAAATCAAAACGACGGATTTTCCATTTCCGGAAATACATTGTTCTCCGATGGAGGCAATTATACCGCTTTATTTTTTAACAACGCCGTTGGGCAAAAAGAGATACTCGCCAACAGAATGAATGTGGTGAATGGAAGTTACGGAGTCTATTTTTTAAGCAGCTCTGCATCAGAAGATCAGAGAGCGCTGATTGCCAACAATTTCATCAGGGTGGGAAGTACTTCCACTGCTCATGGGATTTCATTGAGCTGGAATGATAGTCATTTTGATATTTATCACAACAATATTCTGATTACCGGCTCCCATGAAACCAATGGAAGAGCTTTGTCTGCCCAAAACTCCAACAGCAATAACCTCGACATCAGGAACAACAACCTCATCAATTCCGGCGGTGGCTATACCCTTTACCTGGGAACAACCAACGGACTGAATATCGATCACAACAATTATCTTACTTCCGGACCTGCACTGGCAAGGATGGGAAACAATATCGCTGACAACCTTGAAGACTGGCAGGAAATTACCCAGCAGGATGCTGCATCCTTGTCGCTCGATCCCAATTTCAATTCTGAAACGGAATTGTATGCCAACCGGGTAGAACTTGCCAGTGCAGGGGTTTACGTGGGTGTGGAAACAGACATAGACAGCCAGGATAGGGATACAGAAAACCCTTCCATTGGTGCCAACGAAATTACACCTCCCGACCACGATGCGGGTATTCTGGCCCTCAACACACCTGCAATTCCATTTGATGCAGGTGCCAATGATGTAAACGTGCGCCTCAGAAACAATGGTGCAGCTTCTCTTACTTCTGTAACCATCAACTGGGAGGTGAACGAACAGGAACAGGATGGCTTCAGCTGGACAGGAACCCTGGCGCCCGGCAGCGAAACCGATGTTACCATCGGGTCTTTTACTTTTGACATTGATACCCGCTACGATCTGAAAATCTGGAGCAGCATGCCCAACGGAGAGGAAGATGCCTTTAATCAGAATGATACTATCCGGGTGGATAACATGTATACAGGTTTGAATGGCGAATATACAGTAGGAGGGAGCAGCCCTGATTTTGAAGACCTTACCCGGGCAGTAACCAATCTAAACCTGGGAGGGGTAACCGGTTCGGTTACTTTTTCTATCCGGTCAGGCAGCTATAACGAACAGCTGGAGATCATCCATTTTCCGGGAAGCAGTGAGGAAAACCTGGTTACTTTTCAATCAGAATCCGGGAACGCTGAAGATGTGACCGTTACGTATAATGCATCCGTATGGAATGAAAACTACACGGTATTTTTGAATGGTGCCCGCAATATGGTTTTTCAAAACCTAACCTTTGCAGCCACCAACAACAGCAATTCCAGGATCATCGATCTGGTTTCTGCAGAAAATATCCTGATAACCCAATCGGCTTTCCTGGGTCAGACGAGTGCTGGCAATACCAATGCCCGGGCTTCCATTCATGCAGGAAACAGCTGGCACAAGGATATTGTTGTGACTGATAACCACTTCAGGGACAACAGTTATGGTGTGTATCTTTATTCCAGCACCAATACCACCGGAACGGTTGTGGAAAATAATATTTTTGAAGATCAAAGCAGAAACGCTCTTTATATCCGTGATCAGATCAACCCTGTCATAAGGGGTAATGATGTTTTTACCGCTTCAGCAACAACCAGTTTCAGGGGTATAGAGCTGTGGAGTTCAACGGGTGGATTCGAGCTTTCTTTTAACAAAATCACTTCCTCCAACGGGAACTACGGAATTTATCTGAACAGCGCCAATGGAAACGCAACAGACCGCGGCATGTTGTACAACAATTTTGTTCATATCCATGGCAGTGGCGGCTTCGACGGAATTTACAATACCAATTCCTCTTATCTTAATGTGGTTTTCAACAATGTAAATGTAACGGGATCTTCGTCTTCGAGCAGAGCGTTCTTTACCAGCGGAGGAAACAACAATTCGCTGCTCAATAATATATTCAGCAATGCTGCCGGTGGTTATGCCATATACATGAATACGGCGGGTTCCATCAGCAATATTGATCACAATAATTACCGGACTACCGGCTCCACCCTGGGATACTGGAGCAATGCCGATGTGGAAACCTTTGAAGCATGGCAGACCGCTTCGGGAGAGGATGAAAACTCCTGGAACGTTGATCCCCTCTATGTATCAGCATCCGACCTGCATGTAAGGCAGGTGGCTTTGAAAGGGCAGGGGACTCCCATCGAAGGAATTACTGTCGATATTGATGGTGATGAGC
>RECE01000136.1 GCA_007694165.1 Bacteroidota bacterium | reverse complement strand
AGCAACTTATAGGTTGGCTTATGCTTCCAGTCTGAGGGTGATCACCGAAATATTATCCCTCCCCCCTTTTCGGTTGGCTTCTTCAACCAACGCTCTGGTATCATTTTTAATAAGATATTCCTTTATTTCGTTTTCGCTTAGCATATCCGTAAGCCCGTCACTGCACAATAAAAAGATACTTCCTGTCTTTAAATAACCAGTTACATCAAATACATCAATATTGGGTTTGCGGATTGCGCCAATGCAATTCACAAGCATATTGGACCTTACATGCGGAAATCCTGAAGCCTCACCCACTGTATGATCACGGGTGATCTTTTTCAATTCCTGGTTTTGAAAAACATAAGTCCTGCTGTCGCCGGCATTGAATACATAAGCACCTTTGGAGCCCACAAACAGACCTGTAAGGGTTGTGCCCATTCCCTTCAGCGAAAAATCAGCCTCCCCTTTTGCCAATAGCTTATGATGGATTTCATTTAGCCATACATTAAGTTTTTGTTGAAATCTTTCCAGCAATACATCAGGGTCAATAGTTTTGGCAAACAACATGAGGCTTTCCAGAACCAAACGACTGGCTATCTCTCCTGCCTTATGGCCTCCCATGCCATCGGCAATGGCTGCTACAATGCTGTTTTCCAAATGAATATCAACCGAACGACTCCCTTCAGTAAACACCTCCCGCGCAACGAATACATGATCTTCATTGTTTGCCCTTACTTTCCCCCTGTCACTGATGGCTTCGATTCTGAAAAACATGTGTTGACTAATTTCTATTTCTACAAAAAAGTATCTATTCCAAAGGTATTAATATAAATCAAAAATTCAAATGTCTTTGTGAATTTTGGAAAATGCACTCCCTTTTGGGTCATACCCTCTCCAATTATCACCCCATTTTAGGTCAAAAACACAACGATATTGTGCAGATTATGAATAATCAATCCATTTTTTTTAGCATCTATAGCACTGAATTAAAATCTGTTACAATTTTTTTTGCAATAATTATGGTAAAAGAATACCACAATTCCTTTTTTGTTCCAAAAAACATTCATACATTTGCGTATTCTTTTACCTGATTACCTATATAAAAATTATGAGCAAAATCTTTAACATATCAGAAGCCGCCACCATCGCCCTTCACTCCATGGGATTGATAGCCCGCAGTGAAAATGTGATCAATGCGCAGGAAATCGCTGATGTTACAGGTTTCTCAAAAAATCATATTTCTAAAATACTGCAACAACTGGTAAAGAACGGCTACCTGATTTCAACCCGGGGTCCCAAAGGAGGATTCATAGTAAGCGAAAAATCAAAAAATGTGAGTTTGCTGGAAATATACAATTTGATTGAAGGGGATTTAGAAGACTCTACCCACTGCAAAATGCAATGCGAAAACTGCCCTTTCAGTTCCTGCATATTTGGAGGGTTGGAACAAAAATTCTCCAATGAATTCAGAAATTACCTGGTAAGCAAAAAGGTGGCAGAATTATGACAAAATACTCAGCAAATCAGGCTTAAAGATTTGGAAATAAAGTTTTTAGGTTATAATTTTGAGATTGCAGATTCATTGATTTTAAAGGTAAACAGATACAGACAACATAATAAGAAAACACTATAAACATCGGATATAATGAAAAGAACCATCATAAAAATTGACGAAGATCTCTGCAACGGTTGCGAACTGTGTGTTCAGGGATGCCACGAAGGTGCACTTCAAATGATTGACGGCAAAGCCCGCATGATCAGCGACCTGTATTGCGACGGACTGGGTGCATGCATACCTGAATGCCCGGTAGGTGCCATTACGCTGGAAGAACGTGAAGCCGAACCCTATGACGAAATCAAAGTAATGCAACGTATCTCTCCCAAAGGAGAAGCCACCGTTGTGGCACACCTTAACCACCTTATTGACCACAATCAGACCGAATATGTAGAGCAGGGCATTCAGTACATCATAGATAACAAACTGGATGTAGACCTCAACAAACTTAAAAATGCTCCCAAAGCCAATAATGAAAATATAGAAACCCCTCAAAAAGAAACTAAAAAAATGGAAATGCACGCAAACCACGGCGGTGGCGGATGCCCCGGTTCAAAAATGATGTCGTTTGACAAACCTGCAGCAACTGCTGCAGCAACAACAACAGCAGCAACAGACCAACCCTCAGAGCTAAGACAATGGCCTGTGCAAATGCACCTGGTAAACCCGCAAGCCCCTTATTTTCAAAATGCCGATGTATTAATGGCAGCCGACTGCGTGGCCTTCTCCATGGGCAACTTTCACAGCAAATTTCTCAAAGGAAAAGGTTTGGCCATTGCATGTCCCAAACTTGATAACGGAAAAGATATTTATGTAGACAAACTCACTGCCATGATTGACATGGCCAAAATCAACACCCTCACCGTGATGATCATGGAAGTGCCCTGCTGCTCAGGATTATTGCAAATTGCCAAAATGGCCACCGAAAAAGCATCCCGCAAAGTACCCGTAAAAGCCCTCGTAGTAGGACTGGATGGCGAAATCAAAAGTGAAGAATGGATCTAAGATGGTGATGAATTATGAATGTTGAACCTCAATCACTCAATTAACCCGTCGGGGGACTTCGCCAAGGATCAACCTCAACCTCAATCAAACGCTCTTTATAAAAGCACAATCAAACAAATTAAAAAAATTCACATCAAATTAAAAGGAGATTAAATTATGAGTATGTTTTGTTTTCAATGTCAGGAAGCCGCAAAAGGCACAGGATGCACCATCAAAGGTGTGTGTGGAAAAGAACCCGAACTGGCCAACATCATGGATGTTTTGATGTATCAGATCAGAGGTATTGCCGTGTACAACATCATGGCCAAAGAAAAAGAAATGGATACAGCTGCTGAAGATCGCTTCATTTTTGAAAGCCTGTTCATGACCATCACCAATGCCAACTTCGACCACCAGCGTTTTATCGACAAAATCCGCGAAGGATTCCAGGTAAGACTGGCCCTGGAAAAGAGGCTGGAAGAATCAGGTGTAACCCTTAAAAAGGAAGAACTTCCCGAAGCTGCAACATGGTATGCTTACACTCCTTCAGAATACGAAAGAAAAGCACAACAGGTGGGTGTATTGCAAATGAGCGAAAACGAAGATGTACGCTCCTTGCGCGAACTCACCATCTACGGACTGAAAGGTATTGCAGCTTATGCTGAGCATGCATTCAACCTCAAGCAGGAAGAACAGGGAATTTTCGACTTTATTTCAAAAGCCCTGGCTGCTACCCTCGATGATTCTCTTACTGCAGAAGAACTCACCGCATTGGTGCTGGAAACAGGTGCTTTCGGTGTAAAAGTGATGGCACTGCTTGACAAAGCCAACACCACTGCCTATGGCAATCCCGAAATCACCAAAGTAAATATCGGTGTACGCAACAACCCCGCGATCCTTATCAGTGGTCACGACTTGCGCGACATGGAGGATTTGCTTATCCAGACCGATGGCACAGGCGTTGACGTATACACCCACAGCGAAATGCTGCCCGCCAACTACTACCCTGCTTTCAAAAAATACAAACACTTCGTGGGCAACTATGGCAGCTCATGGTGGAAACAAAAAGAAGAATTTGAAACCTTCAACGGTCCTGTTCTATTCACCACCAACTGCATTGTTCCCCCTACCAAAAAGGCAACCTACACCGACCGCATCTATACTACAGGTTCTTCGGGACTTACCGGTGCCATTCACATTCCCGATCGCGAAGAAGGCGGACGCAAAGACTTTTCTGCCATCATCGAACACGCAAAAAAATGCCCGTCGCCGATTGAAATTGAAACTGGCGAAATCGTTGGTGGATTTGCCCACAACCAGGTAATGCAACTGGCCGATAAAGTGGTAGATGCCGTAAAATCCGGTGCAATCCGTAAATTCTTTGTCATGGCTGGATGCGATGGTCGCATGAAAGACCGCGATTACTACACCGAATTTGCTGAAGCTTTGCCCAAAGATACCGTAATCCTCACGGCAGGTTGTGCCAAATATCGTTACAACAAACTGCCCCTGGGTGATATCGGCGGCATACCCAGAGTACTCGATGCTGGTCAGTGCAACGACTCTTACTCACTGGCGGTTATCGCATTGAAACTGAAAGAGGTGTTTGAGCTCAACGATATCAACGACCTGCCCATTGCTTACAACATTGCATGGTACGAGCAGAAAGCCGTAATCGTATTGCTGGCACTGCTTTCACTGGGAGTGAAAAACATCCATCTCGGACCCACCCTGCCTGCATTCCTGTCGCCCAATGTAGCCAAAGTGTTGGTAGAGAACTTCGGAATTGCTCCCATTGGAACTGTTGACGAAGACATGAAATTGTTCCTTAATTAATTCTACCGTGTAGGAAAACCTCAAACCTCAAACCCCAAACCTTGGAGGTTTTAGAAACCTCCAAGGTTTATGTCAGGGTTTTTACCCGAAACCCCAAACCCTGGAGGTTTTGGAAACCTCCAGGGTTTATCAATAATCCAACAAATTTTTTATCATATATTTGCAAAACCTTATCCACCTTAATTGAAAAAACTATGATAAAAAAAGCACTATTTAACTTTGCTGTTTTGTTGATAATCGGCACCCCTTTGTTTGCACAGTTTTCACTCACCGGCGAATTAAGGCCCCGCAACGAATACCGGCATGGATTCAGCTCCCTGATAGGGCCTGATGAAGATGCCGCTTTTTTTGTTTCCCAGCGATCACGTCTGAATTTCGGCTACGAACACACAGATGTAAAAGTATTCATCAGCCTGCAGGATGTGAGAGTGTGGGGCGAAGTGCCACAACTCAACCGTTCCGACGCCAATTCTTCCATCCACGAAGCCTGGGCAGAAATCCCGCTGAATCAACAGTTTGCACTCAAACTGGGACGTCAGGAACTGATATATGACAATTCACGTATCTTTGGCAACGTAGACTGGGCGCAGCAAGGACGAAGCCATGACCTGGCATTGCTTAAACTTGACTTACCCTCAGGAATCAGGCTCCATGGTGGCCTGGCTTTCAACCAGGAAGGGGAAAGACGCATAGGAACAATTTACCAGCTTGGTAACTATAAGACCATGCAATTTGTCTGGTTTAACTACAAACCAGGTAATACAGGCATCAGCGTGCTGGCCATGAACCTGGGATTCCAGCACAGTGTGGAAAAAACTGTTTTCAACCAAACCCTGGGAGCGTATATTACCCACGACATGGGCGATACCCGCCTGGAAGGATCATACTATCTGCAAACAGGAAAAGATGCCTTTGACAGGGATTTAAGTGCCTGGTACCTGGGGGCAGAAGCCTCCACCCCTCTTTCAGAGCAATGGACTGCAAGAGTTGGATTTGAATGGCTTTCAGGAACCAATATGCGTACGACACATAAAAACAACTCCTTTAATCCCTGGTTTGGCACCAATCACCGCTTTAACGGACATATGGACTATTTCTACGTGGGCAATCACATCAATAACGTAGGACTGAGAGACCTTTACCTCTCTGCCAATTACTTACAGGGACCCTGGATGGCCATGGCCGCCCTGCATGGCTTCTGGGCCGATGCCGGCTTATATGAAGCGGGACCTGCATTTGAACAAATGAATTCCTACCTGGGAACCGAACTGGATGTAATGATGGGATACGCCCTCAACCCCAGTGTGGCTTTACGTTTGGGATATTCACATATGTTTGCTACAAGAACCATGCAGCGCATCAAAGGAGGAAGCAGAAACGAGCCCCAGTATTGGTTTTGGACCATGATTGTTATTAAACCCAAATT